>NZ_JBXUOY010000063.1:0-21928 GCF_057196705.1 Streptomyces sp. ATLC9
CCCCCTCCCCGACCGGGGGCCGGCGCCGCGGCACGTCCGCGCACCGGTCGGCCACCCCCCGCCAGGCGGGCCGGGGACCCCCGTGGCCACCGGACCCCAGCGCACCGGAGTGATCCGCGGCAGCGACTTGCCCTGCCGCACCATCGCCTCGCGGTACTCGTCCCAGTCCGGGTGCTCGCCCGCGATCGCCCGGTGGTACTCCACCAGCGGCTCCACCGCCCCGGGCACGTCCAGCACCTCGGCGGCGCCGTCCACCTGCGCCCACGGACCGCCGAAGTCCTCCGACAGCACGATCACGCTCACGGCCGGATCACGGCGCGCGTTGCGCGTCTTGGCGCGCCCGGGACACGTCGAGACCACGATCCGCCCCGCGCCGTCCACCCCGCACGACACCGGCGACCCCTGCGGAGAGCCGTCGGCACGGCGGGTGAGCAGCACCGCCCGGTGCCGGGGACGCGCGAAGTCCAGCAGTTCCCCGAGTCCGACACGGGGACACGGGTGTTGGTGGCGATGGAAGGGCTCATGGCCCGAGCCTGCGCCGCGCCATCCGGGGCGCCGCACCCCAGCACGCCGCGCCGCACGCGGCCCGTATCCGCCCACCGGACCGGGCGGGGAGGGGAAGCCGACAACGCATAGAGTCGGTGACCATGACGAACAGCGAGATCGACCCGTCGGTGCAGGCAGAGCTCACCCGCCTGCGCGACAGCATCGACAACATCGACGCCGCCGTGGTGCACATGCTCGCCGAGCGCTTCAAGTGCACCCAGCAGGTCGGCCGGCTCAAGGCCGAACACCGGCTGCCCCCGGCCGACCCCGCCCGCGAGGCCCAGCAGATCGCCCGGCTGCGCTCCCTCGCCGAGAGCGCCAAGCTCGACCCGGCCTTCGCCGAGAAGCTGCTGAACTTCATCATCGCCGAGGTCATCCGCCACCACGAGACCATCGCCCGCTCCTGACCGCCCCGGTCACGCGGCTCTGGTCACGCGGCTCCGGCCGGAACGCACGGCACGGGGCACCCGGTGCGCCCCGCCCGGCCGATACGGCAGCATGAACGCCATGCCCGCACTGACCCGAGAAGAGGCGCGGAGCCGAGCCCGGCTCATCGACGTCCAGCACTACACCGTCGACCTCGACCTGACCCGGGGAGAGGAGGTCTTCGGCTCCACCACCACCGTCCGCTTCACCACCCGCGAAGCGGGCGACACCTTCGTCGAGGTGCGGCCCCACACCCTCCACCGGGCCGCCCTCGACGGGAACGCACTCGACCCCGCCTCCCTCACCGACGGGCGCCTGCCGCTGACCGGCCTGAACACGGGTGAACACGAACTGCGCATCGAGGCCGACATGGCCTACTCGCGCACCGGCGAAGGAATGCACCGCTTCACCGACCCCGCCGACGGCCGCACCTACCTCTACACCATGTGCTTCCAGACCGAGGCCCCCCGCGTCTTCGCCGCCTTCGACCAGCCCGACCTCAAAGCCCCCTTCACCGTCACCGCCACAGCCCCCGAGGAGTGGACCGTCCTCGGCAACGGCGCCGCCCGGCGCGTGGAAGGGGAGCCCGGCCGCTGGGAGTGCGCCACCACCCCACCGCTGAGCACCTACTTCATGGCACTGGCCGCCGGCCCCTGGCACTCGGTGCGCACCGAGCACGCCGGAATCCCCTTCGGCCTGCACGTACGCCAGTCCCTCGGCAGCCACCTCGACGACGACGCGCAGGAACTGCTCGACATCACCCGCGCCTGCTTCGACCGCTACCACGAGATCTTCGACGAGCCCTACCCCTTCGACTCCTACGACCAGGCATTCGTCCCCGAGTTCAACGCCGGTGCCATGGAGAACCCCGGACTGGTCACCCTCCGCGACGAGTACATCCACCGCTCCGCCGTCACCGAAACCCAGCTCCAGACCCGCGCCGTGACCATCGCCCACGAGATGGCCCACATGTGGTTCGGCGACCTGGTCACCCTGCGCTGGTGGGACGACATCTGGCTCAACGAGTCCTTCGCCGAGTACATGGGCTACCAGGTCCTCGCCGACGCCACCCGCTTCACCGCCACCTGGACCGAGTTCGCCGTCGACCGCAAGTCCTGGGGCTACGACGCCGACCAGCGCCCCTCCACCCACCCCGTCGCCCCCGAACCCGAAGCGGTGCCCGACACCGCCACCGCACTGCTCAACTTCGACGGCATCTCCTACGCCAAGGGCGCCTCCGCGCTGCGCCAACTGGTCACCTGGCTCGGTGAGAAGGCCTTTCTCGCCGGCATCAACGACCACTTCGCCCGCCATCGCTTCGGCAACGCCACCCTCGCCGACCTCCTCGACTCCCTCGCCCGCGCCTCCGGCCGCGACGTCCACGCCTGGGCCGACCGCTGGCTGCGCACCACCGGCGCCGACACCCTCACCCCCCGCGTCACCACCGACGCCCGCCACTGGCACCTGGAGACCACCCACACGGGCGACCGCCCCCACCGCCTCACCATCGGCCTCTACGACCTCGACGGCACCGGGGCGGAAGACCGCCTGACACCCCGCGAACCCCTCACCGCCGACATCCCCGCCGACGGCGGTCACACCCTCACCGCCCACGGCCCCCGCCCCGACCTCGTCCTCCTCAACGACCGCGACCTCACCTACGCCAAGGTCCGCCTGGACACGGGCTCCTGGCACACCGTGCGACGCGCCCTGTCCCACCTGCCCGACCCCCTCACCCGCGCCACCGTCTGGAACGCCGCCCGCGACATGGTCCGCGACGGCCTGCTGCCGCCCGCCGACTACCTGGACACCGCACGCGCCCACCTGCCCCGCGAGAGGGACAACGCCGTCCTCGCCGGCGTCCTGCACTTCGCCCGGAACGAGATCGCCGACCGCTACCTGCCGCCCGGGCAGCGCACCACCGCCCTGGAAACCCTCACCGACCTCGCCCGCGCCCTGCTGGAGAGCGAACCGGACGGCGGCGGACGCGACGGGGGAGCGCACCTGACCGCCGTACGCGCCGCCATCGACAGCGCCACCACTCCCGGCGAACTCCACCACTGGTGGACCACCGGCACCCTCCCCGGCGGACGCCCCCTCGACCACGAACTGCGCTGGCGTCTCCTGCACCGCCTCGCCGTCCTCGGCGCCGTGAACACCTCCGACATCGGCGCCGCGCACGACGCCGACCCCAGCGCCACCGGCACCGAGGGCGCCGCACGCTGCCGTGCCGCCCTGCCCGACCCCGCCGCCAAGGAGGCCGCCTGGCAGACCCTGTTCGACGAGGCCGACACCCTCTCCAACTACCTGCTCAAAGCCACCTTCCAGGGCTTCTGGCACGCGGAGCAGTGCGACCTGCTGCGCGACTACGTACCCCGCTACTTCGAACAGGCCCCCACCCTCGCCGCCCGCCGCGGCCCCGCCATCGCCCAGGCACTGGGACGGCACGGCTTCCCCCGCCCCTTCACCGACGCCGACACCCTGGCACTGGGACAGCGGCGCCTGGCCGACGACTCCCCCGTCCCCGCCCTGCGACGCTCCCTCGCCGACGAACTCGACGACCTCGCCCGCGCGTTGCGCGTGCGCGCGGCGCACTGACGCGGGTGGGTGGGGCCGCAGCCAGGCGGCCCCACCCGCAGCAACCCTGTTTCACTTCATCTCATCGCAGGGAGTGCGTTTCATCAGAACTTTTCGGTACTCGATAAGGAATTCAAGCATGGCCTCCTCATCGGCCGTGTTCTCACTTGACTTGACCGCGATGAAGAGATCTTGATTGTCTCTTTTGGGGGCACAGCGCATCACGCTGAGGCCGCTGTCATTTGAGTACACATATTTTTCATCGGCTGTTTGATGGTCGGGCCTCACGTAGGCGTGGACGACGGCGAAGCGCCTGGTCGACCATCCACTTTCCCACCACTCCCGCTTCACCTCGAAGGCTACTTCTCCGTCTACCGAAGCGCTGCACACTTTCCTGAAGTCTTCGTTACCCTCCTCGTTCAGTTTGATTTCCTTCCCTGGTGGCAAGAAAGGCGCTAGCTTGTCCGGTTCCACAGCTACATCGCACAGCGTTTCGGGAATTTTATATTTGCGACCCTCCTTCTCTTCTTCGCAGGCAGTTATCGACAAACACATGACCGCAGTCGCGGCAGCGGTAACGCCAATGGCTCGAAGAGGGGGTATATTCACGATGCATCACCGGAAGACCTCAAATTAGCCCCTTCGCTGTGGCTGCTTCCCGTCTGGTCGCGAGCTGCCCTCTTTAGGCTTTCAAGAGTGGCGCTATTTACTTCCGGGTGATCTCGTGCTGCACGCGCAACGGCTGCCATGGCGGAATCAACCGCTGCGTCACGTCCGTTGGAATAGTCCCGCATGCCGTTATCGCCAACTTTGTTGGCGTCCTTCTCGGCGCTCTTCACCACGCTCTCCGTGATGTCCTCGGCCAGCCAGTTGATGACCTCACCCACCACCGGGACCCGCTCCGGGAGGAGTGACGTGCCCAGTTCAACGGTGCGGGTGGCCCACTTGCCCTTGTCACCCGCGGCCTCGTTGAAGTCCTTGGCGGCCGCTGTGTTGTAGTCGTGAACGGCGTCGGCACGGGCATCGCTCATGATGCCCGCCATCACGGCACCTGGGGCGACCGCGCTGCTCACCTTCTGCTCCAGGGAGACCTCCGATTTGTCCTCCCCGCTGAAGACCCCGTCGAACACCTTGTCCACCATCAGCGTCGTGTACGACTGCTGAGCACTGGTGATCGCGGCATACGCGTCCGGATCCTGCCCCACCTCGCCGAGGAAGCTCACCACATGGCTGGTGTTCTCGAAGACCGCGGGAACACCGTTGACCGGGAAGCCGTCCGACGCGGGGGAGTCCCCGTACATCGAGCGCTGGAAATCGCCGATGTACTCCGCCGCGATGTTGCCCAGGCTGTCCCGCAGCACATGAAGAGGGCCGGACTTGAGATCCTCGAACTTCTCGTCCTTCAGGTTCTCGTTGTGGCGGATCAACTCGGGATGCTCGCCGAAGTGCGCCACCAGACGCTCGGTGAACTCCGCGCGCTCCGAGGTGTGCTTGACCGGCTCCGTCGACTGACTGTCGTACGCGCGCCCGGTCGCCGCCGCCTCCAGGGCGTGCCCCAACGCGTTCGGCCCGTACTCGAGGACATCCTCCGATCCGGCCGTGCCCGGCTTCGCCAGGGTGTCCGGCGGCCACTCGAAGTCCTCCCCGAGGAACTCGTCGAAGTACTGGTAACCCAGCTCGGCACCCTTGTCGACGGTGCCGTCCTCCCGGTACACCACCGGATCACCCGTGAAGAACCTCTCCGCGGCCTCCGGGCTGTGCCCCAGTGCCTCCAGCACGCTCGTCAGCGGGTCGTAGCCCGCCCCGCCCTTGCCGGACGGGTTGTAGCCGAGGTCCGCATCGCCCATGCCCGCCGGTCTGTTCGACGTGAACCGCATGGGCTCGTCGTGGTGGAGCTGGGTGATGTGCTCCGCGACCGGGGTGAGGAAGTCCGCGTCGTAGTCCCCGTAGCGCACGAGCCCACCGAGAACCTGGTAGCCGTACGGCCGGGGACCGAACGGGCCCGGCTCCAGCTCGATCTGCCGGGTGCCGAGCCTGCGGAACTCCTCGCCCCAACTGGCCGGCAGGTGCGTCTTGTTGTCCGGGTCGGTGGCGGTGGCCAGCGCGATGCCCATGTTCCGCTGGAGGTCCCGGGACAGCGCCAGCCGCTCCTCGTTCTCCTCCCCGTCCCCCAGAGTGCCGTCGAGCGACATCCGGGCGTAGAACCGCAGAGCTTCCTCGGGGCCGCCCAGCCCCTTGTAGAAGGCCGCGGAGAACTCCGGGTCCTCGGCGTTCGCGCCCACCAGACCGTTGAACTCGCGGTACTGGGCATCCGACATGTCCGGCCCCAGCTTCGCCAGCTCCACGGCGCGCTCGGCCTCCGCCTCGTCCAGGGAGCTGTACTGGACGTGCCCGAAGTTGTGGGAATCGCCGCCGTGGACCCTCTTCAGCGCCCGAGCCGCCAGGTCGTCGATCTCCTCGGCCCGCGCGATCAGCCGGTCGATCCGGGCCGCCAGATCCTTGCCCGCCCGGCGCTGCTCCTCGGAGGGGGCGCCGTTGTCCGGCTGGCGGTCGAGGGAGAACCCCACGGTCCCGTCGCCGTTGTCCCTCACCCGGATGCCCTGCTCACGGCCGCCCTCGACCTCCTTGATCAGGTCGGCCTGGACGGACTTCAGATCCGCGTGCGCGTCCCTGAGGACGTTCCTGATGCTCCTGGCCTGTGCCGCCGCGTCACCGAACTCCCTGGCCGTCCTGCGGACGAACGGCTTGGTGACGGAGGCGTTCTCGCCCTTCCAGTCGGCCTTCTCGGCCTTGGCGGCCATACCGGTGCGGGCGTCGTCCGCCAGCTCGTCCAGTCCGGTGACCACCGACTCCCAGTCCGACACCGCCCCCGACAGGCCGGAGAAGGAGACCCCGTACAGATCGGTGAAGGTCAGCTTGGCCATGGTGCCGCTTCCCCCGTCCCCTCCGTGCTCACCTGTAGTAGCGCTCGATCTCCGACACCGGCATGGCCGAGCCGTCGCGGCGCCGCATCCGCGCCTCGATCTCCTTGTCCTGCCTGGCGTAGGACTTCGCGCTGTAGTCGAGGTGGTTGGAGATGTGCGCGCAGGACTGCAGCAACGTCCTGAGCTGGGAGTCCCACACCCCGACAGTGATGCCGAGCTCCTCGCCCAGCGTGAAGTTGGCGTTCTTCAGAGCGGTGGCGGCGCCGCCGCTGGACCCGCGGGCGATGTCGCCGTCCCTGCGCAACCGTCCGAACAGCACATGGGCGTCGTGCCCGATGGCCCCCAACTCGTCCTGGGCGGCCGACAGATCATGCCCGTCGCCCCCGCCCCCGCCCCCGCCATCACCGGGGCCGGCCTCGTTCAGCCGCGTCCCGGCACCGCCCCGCTCCGAGGCCTTCGCCACCAGAGCGGACCACTCCTCGTCGAACGACACACGCCCTCCCCCGAGTCGGTCGATTCACTGCGTGACCAGACGATAACAGAAGGGAGTGGGTGTGAGTGGTGGCCCTGAGCGCGGGCCCGCGTACGCCGTCGCATGCCGCCGCAGAAAACGGAAACGCTCGTCCGAGCGATCTCCCGCCCATTTCGCAAGTTGTTAACGGCCTTATATGGAACGGTCGTTGAACAGTTCCCTTCCCACAGTTCCCTACCCGCGGGTAAGTCATAGGCTCGTTGCCATGCGCCGCGCGAAAATCGTCTGCACACTGGGCCCCGCCACCGATTCGTACGAGCAGATCAAATCCCTCGTCGAAGCCGGAATGGACGTGGCCCGCCTCAACCTCAGCCACGGCACCCACGCCGAGCACGAGGAGCGCCACCGTCGCGTGCGCCGAGCGTCCGAGGAGACCGGCCGCGGTGTCGGCGTCCTCGCCGACCTTCAAGGCCCGAAGATCCGGCTCGGACGATTCCGCGAAGGCCCCGTACTCCTCGAACGCGGCGACGAGTTCACCATCACCACCGAGGACGTCGAGGGCGACCGCGAGCAGTGCGGCACCACCTACGAAGGACTCGCCGCCGACGTCGCACCCGGCGAACTCATCCTCGTCGACGACGGCCGCGTCGGCCTGAGGGTGACCGCCGTCGACGGTCCCCGCATCCGCACCGAGGTCACCGAAGGCGGCATGGTCTCCGACCACAAGGGCCTCAACCTCCCCGGCGTCGCCGTCTCCGTACCCGCCCTCTCCGGCAAGGACATCGACGACCTGCGCTGGGCACTGCGCGCCGGTGTGGACCTCATAGCCCTCTCCTTCGTCCGCAGCGCACGCGACATCGCCGACGTCCACCGCGTCATGAAGGAGGAGGACCGCCACCTCCCCGTCATCGCCAAGATCGAGAAACCCCAGGCGGTGGAGAACCTGCCCGAGATCGTCGCAGCCTTCGACGGCCTCATGGTCGCCCGCGGCGACCTCGGCGTCGAGATGCCCCTGGAAACCGTCCCCCTGGTGCAGAAACGCGCCGTCGCCCTCGCCCGGCGCAACGCCAAACCGGTCATCGTCGCCACCCAGATGCTCGACTCGATGATCGGCTCCTCCCGGCCCACCCGCGCCGAGGCCTCCGACGTCGCCAACGCCGTCATGGACGGCACCGACGCCGTGATGCTCTCCGGCGAGACCAGTGTCGGCAACCACCCGGCCGAGACCGTCAGGACCATGGGCCGCATCGTCGCCGCGGCCGAGGAGGACATGCTCTCCCAGGGACTGCGTCCGCTCGCCGAGAGCGCCAAACCACGTACCCGGGGCGGCGCCGTGGCCCGCGCCGCGGCCGAGATGGGCGACTTCCTCGGTGCCGAGTACCTCGTCGCCTTCACCCAGTCCGGCGACACCGTCCGCCGCTTGTCCCGCTACCGCTCACCCATCCCCGTCCTCGCCTTCACCCCCGACCCGGCCACCCGCGCCCAGCTCAACCTCACCTGGGGCGTGGAGACCTTCCTCGGGCCCACCGTGAGCAGCACCGACGAGATGGTGGAGCAGGTCGACGAGCGGCTGCTGGAGATGGGGCGCTGCGCCAGGGGCGACAAGGTGATCATCACCGCCGGCTCCCCGCCCGGTGTCCCCGGCACCACCAACATGGTCCGCGTCCACCGCATCGGCGACGGGCACCCCGGCCGCTGACCGGGCTCCGGGCGGCCGGACCGGCCGCCCCCTCGAACCGGGAGGCCCCGGCCGCCGCCTCGCGCCAGCGGCGGGCGGGGCCTCCCCCGTCCCGCCTTTCAGTGCTTCGGCCCGATGTGCGCGTCCATCAGCGCCACGGACGCCCGGCGGGCGACGGAGACGTTGCACACACCCGAGCGTCGGTATGTCATCTTCCATTCGACCCCGACCTTCTCAAGGGCCTCCACGTAGATGCGCACGATATCCTGTGACTTGTTGGCGAAGAAGTATCGCGGGTACTCGTAACGCTTGCGTTCGCCTCCCACGAGCCTGACCGTCCAGTTGGTGATGCGGCACCCGTCGGCATGGAGCAAGCCCCGAACCAACTCCCAGGGGTGTTCGTCGACGATCTTTTGCTGCCAGGGTTCGAGCAGGATCGGCCGTTCGTGTTTTTTGCCCCGGCCGTGTTGCGGGAAGAGGCACCAGAGATACCGAGAGTAGACCTTCACGTTGTGGCAGCCGCTTCTGCGGACACGGCATACGGAGTTGTCTGGGAGCACTCTCCGCATTGCGGCCTCACAGGCATCCATCAACCCAGGCCAGTCATCCGAGCAGGCGATCATCAGGTTCGGTACTCGGTGGGCGGAGTACTGGATGATATGGCCGTCTCCCAGGTAAAGGCCGAGAAGGTAGGCGTAGGCACTCTTGTCGAGGTCTCGTCCGTCGCAGCGGGGACAGGTAGGGGAATGCTTTCCCGGTAGTTTCCCCTGCCTGGCACGTTCCATGTGCAGCCAGTAGCTGACGGTCCCGGCGGGAACGTTCAGCGTGCGGGCGACCTCGGCATTCCTTGCGCCGCCCCTGATGAGGTCGAGAGCTTCCTGGCGAATCTCGGTGCCGTGAAGTTCCATGCAACTACTGTGCGTGAAAAAACCTGGCTGCAAGGGGCTGGCGGCTGAATTTCACGAGAACGTGAAGCTCCGCTTATGAGGAGAAAAGTGCCGGGTGCGGGATTCGAACCCGCACGCCCTTTCGGGCAATCGCTTTTGAGGCGATCATGTCTTCCCTTCCATCAACCCGGCGGGGTGTCGCTCCGCGAGTGTACCGGGTGACGGGCCGCTCCATCAGCTGGGTACCCTCATAAGTCCGACCTGGCCGGAAAACGAGGAGCCCAGTGAGCACCGCGGACACCCCTGAGCCCATCAGCGCCGACGGCGGCGCCGACAGCACGGCCGGCGCGGCCGGCGAGCGGGCGCACGTGCCTCCGGAGACGACGCGGGTCGTCATCGCCGAGGACGAGGCGCTGATCCGCCTGGACCTCAAGGAGATGCTGGAGGAGGAGGGGTACACCGTCGTCGGCGAGGCCGGGGACGGGCAGAGGGCCGTGGACCTGGCGCGGGAGCACCGGCCGGATCTGGTGATCATGGATGTGAAGATGCCCGTGCTCGACGGGATCTCGGCGGCCGAGAGGATCGCCGAGGAGTCGATCGCCCCGGTGCTGATGCTGACCGCGTTCTCGCAGCGCGAGCTGGTGGAGCGGGCGCGGGACGCGGGTGCGATGGCGTATCTGGTGAAGCCGTTCAGCAAGAGCGATGTGGTGCCCGCCATCGAGATGGCGGTGTCGCGGTTCAACGAGATGAAGGTGCTGAGCCGGGAGGTCGCCGACCTGGCGCAGCGGCTGGAGACGCGGAAGCTGGTGGACCGGGCCAAGGGGGTGCTGCAGACGCAGTACGGGCTGACCGAGCCGGCCGCGTTCCGGTGGATCCAGAAGACCTCGATGGACCGCCGGCTGTCGATGCGGCAGGTGGCCGAGGCCGTGATCCAGGACGCCGAGGAGAAGAAGCAGCAGCGGTGACGCCCGTGCGGGGCCGCGGGAAGCGGTCCCGGCGCGAAGCGGAGGGAGGTCGCCGGCGGGAGCGGCCGGTTCCCGCCGACGGCCGGTCTTCGCCGGGGCCGGATCCGCGTGGGCCGGGGGCCTTGACCGGGAGCTTTGGCGGGGTGACGGGGGATTCCGGATCCTCGTACGGGCCGTGCGCGGTCGCGGGCGGGGTGCGGCGGTGGCGGGGATTCGCCGTCCGTGGTCCGGGAACTCACGAGTCCGACCCCTGATGATCTTTCCCTTTCTGTCCGTTCTCCGGTAAGGAGTGTTCTGTTTCCGGCGCATGGCACAGGTCACAGGGAGATCACATCTGCCGCTCTCACCTATCTGGTCTGCTTCTGGGGCAATAGATTCCGGGCCACGCCGCACGTACGTACGTGCGGACCGCGACGCCGGAACGGTACGGCGATCGTCGTGATCTGAGCAGGCTCCAGGGGGTTCCACGTGCTCAACAAGACCATCGTCAAGCTGGCCATTCCCATGGCCGTCGGCGCGCTCGCGCTGACCGGTTGCGGCGGAGGGGACAGCGGCAGCGGCGACGCGTACAAGATCGCCTTCCAGGGCCCGCTCTCCGGCGACAACGTGCAGCTCGGCCAGAACATGGAGAACGGCATCAAGCTGGCGATCGACCAGGCGAACGCCGAGGGCGACCTCGGGTTCGAGGTCGAGTACGTGCCGGTCGACGACCAGGGTCTGCCGGACAAGGCGACCACCGCCGCGCAGAAGGCGATCGACGACGAGGACGTCGTCGCGGTGATCGGCCCGGCGTTCTCGGGCCCGGCGGACACCGCCGCCGAGATCTACGGGTCCGCGGGCCTGGTGGCGCTGTCGTCGTCGGCGACGCGTCCGGACCTGACGACCAAGGGCTACGAGACGTTCCTGCGCGCGGTGCCGAACGACAGCGCCCAGGGCGCCGGGATGGCGAAGTACCTGGCGGACGAGGCCAAGGCCGAGAAGGTCGTGGTGGTCGACGACAAGACCGACTACGGCATCGGTCTGGCGGACGTCGCGGAGAAGGACCTGAAGGCCGCCGGTGTCGAGGTGGTGCGTCAGAGCGTTCCGCAGAAGACGCCGGACTACAGCGCCGCGGCGAAGAACGTCACGAAGAACAAGCCGGACGCCCTGATCTACGCGGGCTACTACCAGGACGCGGGCCCGTTCGCCAAGAAGCTCAAGGAGGCGGGCTTCGACGGTGTGGCGATGTCGGGTGACGGCACCAACGACGCGCAGTTCATACAGCTGGCGGGTGACGCCTCGGACGGCTGGCTGCTGACCTGCCCGTGCACGGACGCCACCGAGGAGGACGCGACGAAGAAGTTCGCCGCGGACTACGAGAAGGAGTTCAAGCAGGCTCCGGGCACGTACTCGGCCGAGTCGTACGACGCCGCGATGATGATCATCGAGGAGATCAAGAAGCTCCACGAGGACGGCGGTGTCGAGCGCCAGGCGCTGGTGGACGCTCTGCGCGCGGCGAAGTACAAGGGTCTGACGAAGGAGTTCTCCTTCGACGACAAGGGTGAGTTCACCAACCAGACCATCTACCTGTACCAGGTCAAGGGCGAGGGCATCGAGTACCAGGGCAGCATCGACGAGCTGGCCGGCTGAACCGGCCTGCGCTTCCGGCCGGCCGGCGCGGTGGGTTCGCTCCCGCGCCGGCCGGCGTGACACCGGCGGGCACCGCCTTCGTGCCGGGCGTCCGCCTCCGTGATCCTCGCGCCGCCCGTTCCCCGAGTGCTGAACGCACGGCCGGGCGGCACATTCCCACAAGGAAGACAGTTCGATGTCCCTCAGTGAGTTCTGGGACTTCCTCGTCCTAGGGGTGGTGCTCGGCAGTCTCTACGCCGTCATCGCCATCGGCTACACGCTGGTGTACGGCGTGCTCCAGCTTCTGAACTTCGCGCACAGCGAGGTCTTCATGTTCGGCGGTTACGGCGGCCTGCTGGCCCTGACCGCCCTGATCCCCGAGTCGACGCCCTCCGGCACGGGCTCGGTCGCCTACGTCCTGATCGGCATGCTGGCGGGCGCGGCGCTGGGCGGTGCGGTGGCCTTCGGTCTGGAACGGGTGGCGTACCGGCCGTTGCGCAGGCACCGCGCGCCGCGCCTGGTGTTCCTGATCACCGCGATCGGCGCCTCGTTCTTCCTGTACAACCTGGCGGGCAAGCTGTTCGGCCGCAACCCGCTGCCGATGCCGTCGATGTACGAGAACAAGAAGGTGCTGAGCGTCTTCGGCGCCGAGCTGACGGTCACGCAGGTGCTGATCCTGGTGTCGGCGGTGGCGATGATGGTCGGCCTGGACTACGTGGTGAACCGTACGAAGATGGGTTCGGGCATCCGTGCGGTGGCGCAGGACCCGGAGGTCGCGTCGCTGATGGGCGTGGACATCGACAAGGTGGTGTCCCGGACGTTCGTGCTCGGCGGTCTGCTGGGCGGTGCGGCCGGCTTCCTGTTCGGCACCAACAGCCAGGTCTGGTACACGATGGGCTTCCTGCCCGGTATCACGGCCTTCGCCGCGGCGGTGCTGGGTGGCATCGGCAATGTGCGCGGCGCGATGCTGGGCGGTCTGGTGCTGGGCGTGGTGGAGACCATGACGGTGGGCCTGTGGGGGGATGACTGGCGTTACGTCGGCGCCTTCGTGGTGCTGGTGCTGGTGCTGATGGTCCGTCCGACCGGCATCCTCGGCGAGCGTGTGGGGAGGACGGCGTGAGCATCAAGACCTCGACTGCGAACGGGGCCGGGCAGGACCCGCCGAAGAGCGTCACGGCGCCGCTGTCGGCGGCGGCCCGGCTGCGAAGGGTGCGCTGGTACCAGGAGCCGCGCTGGCGGCGGCTGGGGGCACTGCTGGCGCTGGCGGTGACGCTCAGGCTGATGACGGGCGAGGAGGGCACCACCCAGGATCTGTTCCTGGCGCTGCGCGAGGACTTCACCGGTGTCGGTCTGTGGATCTGGCTGGCGATCGCGGTGGCGGTCTGGGCGGTGCGGGAGTTCCTCACCGACCAGACCTCCCGTGCGGTGGAGGGCACGAGGAAGGTCTCCGCCGGCCCGCTGGAGCGGGCCCGGCAGGTGTGGTCGGCCGACAGGCGGGTCCGTATGGGCGTGCTGACGGCCGTGCTGGCGCTGGTGGTGTTCGGGCCGCTGGGGGTCGAGCGGTACTGGCAGCAGGTGCTGGTGGACCAGATCGCGATCTTCGTGCTGCTGGCGATCGGTCTGAACGTGGTGATCGGCTGGGCGGGTCTGCTGGACCTGGGCTTCATCGCGTTCTTCGCGATCGGCGCGTACAGCGCGGCGTACTGGACGGGAGCGCTGCCGGTCCAGCCGCCGGTGGCGCTGAACAACTTCCTGGTGCTGCCGATCGCGGTGCTGACCTGTCTGGTGGCGGGGGTGATCCTGGGCGCTCCGACGCTGCGGCTGCGGGGCGACTACCTGGCGATCGTGACGCTGGGCTTCCACGAGATCGTCTACCTGATGGCGAAGAACGCCGACGGGGTGACGGAGGGCGCGCGGGGTGTGAAGGTCGAGCGGTTCAGCGTCGATGTGGGCTTCTTCTCCTACGAGTGGAAGCTGGACCCGATGCCGTACTACTGGCTGCTGGTGGCCTTCATCGTGCTGGCCATCTTCCTGTTCCTGCGACTGGAGCACTCCAAGGTGGGCCGGGCGTGGACGGCGATCCGCGAGGACGAGGTGGCCGCGGCGGCCACGGGTGTGCCCACGGTGCGCTACAAGCTGATGGCGTTCGCGATCGGCGCGTCGACCTCCGGCGTGGCCGGGGTGGCGTACGCGAGCAAGGCCGGGTACTTCAACCCGGAGAACTTCGCGATCCTGCTGTCGATCCTGGTGCTGGCCTACGTCATCTTCGGCGGCATGGGGTCGATCCCCGGGGTGCTGTTCGGTGCCGCGTTCCTGGTGTGGCTGCCGGAGTACCTGCGCGAGTGGGTGGATCCCAAGGACCGCTACATGTACCTGGGCGCTCTCCTCGTCATCATGATGATCTACCGGCCGCAGGGCGTGCTGCCCTCCCGCCGCCGCAAGCGCGAACTGCGGATGGCGGAGGCGGGGGTCGGCGGAGCCGACGCGACCGGCCCGGCGGAAGGCAGGCAGCCGTGACCACCGAGACGGTGAAGAAGGAGCAGGGGCCGGCGGGCGGTTCGGCCGGCGCCGGTGAGCTGGTGCTGGAGACGTCGGGCGTGACGCTGCGGTTCGGCGGCCTGACCAGTCTGGACAACGTCGAGCTGCGGATGCGGCGCGGTGAGGTGCTGGCGGTCATCGGGCCCAACGGCGCGGGCAAGACGTCGCTGTTCAACTCGCTGACGGGCGCGTACGTGCCGCAGGAGGGTCGGATCGTCTTCCGTCCGCGCGAGGGCGGCGAGCACTCGCTGCTCGGCGCCAAGCCGCATGTGGTCAGCCAGTGGGGTCTGGCGCGTACGTTCCAGAACATCCGGCTGTTCGGGGCGCTGACGGCACTGGAGAACGTCAAGATCGCGGCGGAGACGCGGCTGAAGGCCGGCCCGGTGTCGATCATGCTGGGGCTGCCGAACGCGCGTAAGGCCGAGCGGGCCAGCGACCGCCGGGCGCACGAGGTGCTGTCGTACGTCGGTCTGCTGGGGAAGATGAACGAGCTGGCGGGGTCGCTGAGCTACGGCGACCAGCGGCGGCTGGAGATCGCGCGGGCGCTGGCGACGGATCCCCAGGTGCTGCTGCTGGACGAGCCGGCGGCGGGCACCAACCCGACCGAGAAGCTGGAGCTGGAGGAGCTGATCCGGCGGATCAACACCGAGCTGGGCGTGAGCGTGCTGCTGATCGAGCACGACATGCGGCTGGTGATGTCGGTGGCGGACCGGGTGATGGTGCTCAACTTCGGCAAGAAGATCGCCGAGGGGGCCCCGTCGCAGGTGCAGCGGGATCCGGCGGTGATCGAGGCGTATCTGGGCGCGGCGTCCGGGGACGCCGCGCCGGAGGACGCCGGGACCGGGGCCGGGACGACGCCGCAGCGGGACATCGAGGAGCGTAAGTGAGCGTCACCACGGATCTGAAGAAGGAGCCGCAGGGCGGCGAGCCGGCCGCCCCGGTGGTGCTGGAGCTGCGTGATCTGCGGGTGTTCTACGGCGCCATCGAGGCGCTCAAGGGCGTCAACCTCACGGTCCGCCGCGGGGAGGTGGTCGCGCTGCTCGGCGCCAACGGCGCGGGCAAGACGACCACGCTGCGGACGGCGTCGGGGATGATCGCGCCGCGCGAGGGGCAGGTGCTGCTGCACGGGGAGCGGATCGACGGCATCAAGTCGCACGATCTGGTCCACTTCGGCATCGGCCATGTGCCCGAGGGGCGCGGGGTGTTCCCGAGGATGACGGTCCGGGAGAACCTCCAGATGGGGGCGTACCGGTTCAAGTCGGTGGACAAGGCCGACATGGACCGGGTGTTCACGCTTTTCCCGAGGCTGGGGGAGCGCAAGAGCCAGCTGGGCGGGACGCTGTCGGGCGGTGAGCAGCAGATGCTGGCGATCGGCCGCGCTCTGATGGGCAAGCCGGAGGTGCTGCTGCTGGACGAGCCGTCGATGGGCCTGGCGCCGCTGATCGTCCAGCAGATCTTCGAGATCGTCAAGGAGATCAACGAGCAGGGCACCACGGTGCTGCTGGTGGAGCAGAACGCCGCCCAGGCGCTCAAGATGGCCGACCGCGGCTATGTGCTGGAGACCGGTGCGGTGGCGATGGAGGGCGAGGCGTCCGGGCTGCTGTCGGACCCGCGGGTGCGGGCGGCCTATCTGGGCGAGGGCGCCTGACAGCTCCCCTCATCGAGTACGGCGGCGGTGCCGGTGACGGTGCCGGAGGTCAGCCCGCGGTGGTGGGTGCAGTTGAGGTCCACGCCGACGGCGATCCTGGTGGGGCCGCCGTGGAGCATGGCGCCGACGGAGCCGAGGGTCTCGGCCAGCACGGCGGAGGCGCCGCCGTGCAGCAGTCCGTAGGGCTGGGTGTTGCCCTCGACGGGGAGGGTGCCGACGACCTTGTGGGGTGCGGCGTGGGTGATGACCAGGCCCATGCGCTCGCCGAGGCGTCCGGCGGAGAACAGGGCGGGCAGGTCGATGCCGAGCCCGGCCCACTGGTCGAGGATCTCCTGGGGGAAGACGGTACTGGTCGGCTCGCCCATGGGCGCGCGGCTCCGATCGTCGTGCCGGGGCCGGTGGGGCACGGCCGTGCGGCGGGTGATGGGTGTGTTCTACACCGTCTTACTTATCAGAGGAGCCGGCGGGTCCCGGGGCGGGGGTGAGGCGGATCACCACGGACTTGCTGGCGGGGGTGTTGCTGGTCTCGGCGGTGGCGTCGAGGGGGACCAGGACGTTGGTCTCGGGGAAGTAGGCGGCGGCGCAGCCGCGGGCGGTGGGGTAGTGGACGACGCGGAAGCCGGGGGCGGTGCGCTCGCGGCCGTCGTCCCACTCGCTGGTCAGGTCGGCGTAGGAGCCGTCGGGCAGGCCCAGGTCCGCGGCGTCGCCGGGGTGGACGAGGACCACGCGGCGGCCCCCCTCGATGCCGCGGTAGTGGTCGTCGAGGCCGTAGACGGTGGTGTTGTACTGGTCGTGGGAGCGCAGGGTCTGCAGCAGCAGGCGGCCGGGTGGCAGGTGCGGCCAGGTCAGCGGCGCGGCGGTGAAGTTGGCCCTGCCGGTGGCGGTGGGGAAGCGGCGCTCGTCGCGCGGGGCGTGGGGCAGGGTGAAGCCGCCGGGGCGGGCGACGCGTGCGTTGAAGTCGGCGAAGCCGGGGACGGTGCGGGCGATGCGGTCGCGGATCGCGGCGTAGTCGGCCTCGAACTCCTCCCAGGGCACGGGGTGGGCGGGGCCCAGGGCGCGGCGGGCCAGCCGGCAGACGACGGCGGGCTCGGACAGCAGGTGCTCGCTCGCGGGGGCGAGGCGTCCGCGGGAGGCGTGGACGACGCCCATGGAGTCCTCGACGGTGACGAACTGCTCACCCGATGCCTGTACGTCGCGCTCGGTGCGGCCGAGAACGGGCAGGATCAGGGCGCGGGTGCCGGTGACGCAGTGGGAGCGGTTGAGCTTGGTGGACACGTGCACGGTCAGCCGCGCCCGCCGCATCGCGGCCTCGGTCACCTCGGTGTCGGGGGAGGCGGCGACGAAGTTGCCGCCGAGGGCGAAGAACACCTTCGCCCTCCCGTCCCGCAGGGCGCGGACGGCGTTCACCACGTCCAGGCCGTGCTCGCGCGGCATGGGGACGCCGAACTCCGCCTCCATCGCGTCCAGCAGGGCCTCGGAGGGCTTCTCGACGATGCCCATGGTGCGGTCGCCCTGGACGTTGCTGTGGCCGCGCACCGGGCAGACCCCGGCGCCGGGGCGGCCGACGGCGCCGCGCAGCAGCAGGAGGTTGACGATCTCGCGGATGGTGGGCACGGCGTGCCGGTGCTGGGTCAGGCCCATGGCCCAGCACACCACGGTGCGCTTTGAGGCCAGCACCAGTTCGGCGGCGCGGTCGATGTCGGCCGGGGCGAGCCCGGTGGCGCGCAGCACGTCGGTGGGGTCGGCGGCTCGGGCCGCGGCGGCGAACTCCTCGTAACCGTGGGTGTGTTCGCGGACGAATGCCTGGTCCACCCCGTCCTCGGCCTCCAGCACCCGGCGGCACAGTTCGCGGAAGAGCGCCTGGTCGCCGCCGATGCGGATCTGCAGGAACAGGTCGGTCAGCGGCGTGCCGGGGCCGGCCAGGCCGCGCAGGGTCTGCGGGTTGCCGAACCGCTCCAGGCCGGCCTCGGGCAGCGGGTTGACGGTGATGATCCGCGCGCCGCCCCGCTTGGCCCTCTCCAGCGCGGAGAGCATGCGCGGATGGTTGGTGCCCGGGTTCTGCCCGGCGACGATGATCAGGTCGGCGTGGTGGAGGTCTTCCAGGAGCACGCTGCCCTTGCCGACGCCGAGGGTCTCGGTCAGGGCGGCGCCGGAGGACTCGTGGCACAGGTTGGAGCAGTCGGGCAGGTTGTTGGTGCCCAGGCAGCGGGCGAGGAGCTGGTAGAGGAAGGCGGCCTCGTTGCTCGTGCGGCCGGAGGTGTAGAAGACGGCCTCGTCGGGCGAGTCCAGGGCGCGCAGTTCGCCGGCGACGATGTCGAGGGCCTCGTCCCAGCCGATCGGCTCGTAGCGGCCGGATCCCTCGGCCAGGTACATCGGACGGGTGAGGCGGCCCTGCTGCCCCAGCCAGTACCCGGAGCGCGCCGCCAGGTCGGCCACGGGGTGCTCGGCGAAGAACGCGGGGGTCACCCGTCGCAGCGTGGCCTCCTCGGCGACGGCCTTGGCGCCGTTCTCGCAGAACTCCGCGGTGTGCCGCCGCTCCGGCTCGGGCCAGGCGCAGCCGGGGCAGTCGAAGCCGTCCTCCTGGTTGACCCTCAGCAGGGTCAGCGCGGTGCGCCGCACCCCCATCTGCTCCCCGGCCGCGCGCAGGGACCGGGCGACGGCGGGCAGACCGGCGGCACGGCGGCGCGGGGGACCGACCCGGGGGGCGTCCTGGACGGGATCAACGGCGGGCGGCTTGCGCTTCATGGCCGCAGATCCTGCCACGCTCCACCGGGACGCGACAGTGGCTCCAGGACGGCCCGTGAACCGGTGTCGGTGGTGCGTGGCAGGATCGGTGCGTGGCCAAGAATGCATCGAAAGCGACCGCAGCGAACTCCTCCGATCCGCCCGAGCCCCAGGACAGGCGTCTGCTCCTGCTGGACGGGCACTCCCTCGCCTACCGAGCGTTCTTCGCTCTGCCCGAGGAGAACTTCTCCACCACCACCGGGCAGCCGACGAATGCGATCTACGGGTTCGCCTCGATGCTGGCGAACACGCTGCGTGACGAGGACCCCACCCATCTGGCGGTCGCCTTCGACGTGTCGCGCACGACCTGGCGGACCGAGGAGTTCACCGAGTACAAGGCGAACCGCTCCAAGTCGCCGGAGGGCTTCAAGGGGCAGGTGGAGCTGATCGGCGAACTGCTGGACGCGATGGGCGTGCGGCGGTTCGCGGTGGAGGGCTTCGAGGCGGACGACGTCATCGCCACCCTGGCCACGCAGGCGGTGGCCGAGGGGTTCCACGTCTCGATCGTCACCGGCGACCGCGACTCCTTCCAGCTCGTCAACGACGCGACGACGGTGCTGTACCCCACGCGGGGTGTGTCGGAGCTGACCCGTTTCACCCCCGGGAAGGTGGAGGAGAAGTACGGCCTGACCCCCGAGCAGTACCCGGATTTCGCGGCCCTGCGCGGCGACCCGTCGGACAACCTGCCCGGTATTCCCGGGGTGGGCGAGAAGACGGCCGCGAAGTGGATCAGGCAGTTCGGCTCCCTGGCCGAGCTGCTGGAGCGCGCCGACGAGGTCAAGGGCAAGGTCGGGGAGAAGCTGCGCGACCATCTGGACAGCGTCCGGCTCAACCGGCGGCTGACGGCGCTGGTGTGCGACGTGGAGCTGCCGGCCGGCCCGTCGGACCTGGTGCGGGCGCCGTACGACCGGGGGGCGCTGGATGTGGTGCTGGACGCCCTGGAGTTCCGCAACACCGGCTTCCGCGACCGGTTGTACGCGGTCGACCCGGGCGCGTCCGGCCGGGAGGAGGCGGCCCCGGCGGACGGCGTGGAGGTCGACGGTGTGGTCGCCGGCGCGGGGGAGCTGGCCCCCTGGCTGGCCGAGCACGCCGCCTTTGGAGCCGATCCGCTGGGCGTGGCCACCGTCGACAGCTGGAAGCTGGGCTCGGGCGGCGTCGCCGAGATCGCCCTGGCCACCGGACGGGGCCCGGCCGTGTGGTTCGACCCGGCCCGGCTGGACGAGGCCGACGAGCGGGCGTTCGCGGCGTGGATCGCCGACGGGGACCGGCCGAAGGTGATGCACGACGCCAAGGCGGTGATGCGGGTCTTCGCCGAGCACGGCTGGAGCGTCGCCGGTGTCACGACCGACACCGCGCTGGCCGCCTACCTGGTGCAGCCGGGCCGCCGCTCGTTCGCCCTGGAGGCGCTGTCGGTGGAGTTCCTGGGCCGGGAGCCGGCCCGGCCCGCCGAGAGCAGCGGGCAACTGGCGCTGGGCGCGGACGAGGAGGCCGAGGCGGACGCGCTGATGGCCCGTGCCCGCACCGTCGTGGACCTGGGCGGAGCGCTGACCGGACGGCTGGCGGAGGTCGGCGCGTCCGGTCTGCTCCAGGACATCGAGCTGCCGACCTCGGGCCTGCTGGCGCGGATGGAGCGGGCGGGCATCGCCGCGGACCGCGAGTGGCTGGGCCGTATGGAGCAGCAGTTCGCCGCGGCCGTCCAGCAGGCGGTGCGCGAGGCGCACGCCGCGGTGGGACACGAGTTCAACCTCGGCTCGCCCAAGCAGCTGCAGGAGGTGCTCTTCGGCGAGCTGGGCCTGCCGAAGACGAAGCGGACCAAGACCGGCTACACCACGGACGCCGACGCGCTGACCTGGCTGGCGACGCAGACCGAGCACGAGCTGCCGGTGGTCATGCTGCGCTACCGTGAGCAGTCCAAGCTGCGCACCACCGTCGAGGGCCTGATCAAGACGATCGCCGCCGACGGCCGCATCCACACCACGTTCAACCAGACGGTCGCCGCCACCGGCCGGCTGTCCTCGACCGACCCCAACCTGCAGAACATCCCGGTGCGCACCGACGAGGGCCGGGCCATCCGGCGGGGCTTCGTGGTCGGCGAGGGTTACGAGTCGCTGCTGACGGCCGACTAC
The DNA here is from genome assembly GCF_057196705.1 of Streptomyces sp. ATLC9. Classification (NCBI taxonomy): domain Bacteria; kingdom Bacillati; phylum Actinomycetota; class Actinomycetes; order Kitasatosporales; family Streptomycetaceae; genus Streptomyces; species Streptomyces sp. ATLC9. The sequence continues at coordinate 21,180 of NZ_JBXUOY010000063.1, forward strand.
AGCCAGATCGAACTGCGGGTCATGGCGCACCTGTCGGAGGACGAGGGCCTGATCGAGGCGTTCACCTCCGGCGAGGACCTGCACACCACCGCCGCCTCCCAGGTCTTCGGTGTCCCCAAGGAGCGGGTGGACCCGGAGATGCGCCGCAAGATCAAGGCCATGTCCTACGGGCTGGCCTACGGGCTGTCGGCCTTCGGCCTGTCGCAGCAGCTCGGCATCACCGCCGACGAGGCACGCAGGCTGATGGACGCCTACTTCGAGCGTTTCGGCGGGGTGCGCGACTACCTGCACCGGGTGGTGGAGGATGCCCGGGCCACCGGTTACACCTCCACCATCCTGGGCCGCCGCCGCTACCTGCCCGACCTCAACAGCGACAACCGCCAGCGCCGCGAGATGGCCGAGCGGATGGCGCTCAACGCCCCGATCCAGGGCACCGCCGCGGACATCGTCAAGATCGCGATGCTGAAGGTGGACCGGGCGCTGGGCGAGGCGGAGCTGCGCTCGCGCATGCTGCTCCAGGTGCACGACGAGATCGTGCTGGAGGTCGCTCCGGGCGAACGGGAGGCGGTGGAGGAAACGGTGCGCCGTGAGATGGCCGGGGCCGCCCGGCTGAGGGCGCCGCTGGACGTCTCCGTGGGCTCCGGCGAGAACTGGGAGGACGCCGCCCACTGAGGCGGTCGGGCAAGGCGTGTGGCGCCCCGGGTCCCGTTCCCGCGCCCGCGGGGGCCCCCGCGGCCGGGGGGGACCGG
>NZ_JBXUOY010000064.1:0-21881 GCF_057196705.1 Streptomyces sp. ATLC9
CGGCCGGCCCGGCCGGCCGGGGGCGGGGCCGCAACCACAACGGCCTGCTGGCCGGCGCACTGGCGGTCGTCGCCGCCGTGGTCCTCGGCGTGGGCGCCGCCGTCTTCTTCAGCGACGACGACGACGCGAACGCCAACCAGAACGGCGGCGTCCAGGCCGCCACCGCCGGTGCCGGCGAGGGCGAGGGCGAGGGCGCCGGAGACGACGGGGAGGATCAGGACAAGGACACCGGGAAGGACAAGGAGAAGCCGGGCCCCCTCCCCTCCGAGGACGCGGCCAGCCTCCAGCTCGGCGGCGGCGCGACCACGGACAAGGCCGTCCAGGGGGCGGAGTCCAGGAGCGGCGCGTACGTCACCGGTCTCGACAAGCCCGGCTCCTCGGCCACCTGGACCTTCGAGGTCCCCGAGGACGGCAAGTACACGCTGTTCGTCGGCTACGGGGTGCCGGGCAAGGACGCGAACCCCGCGCTCGCCGTCAACGGCACGTCCCACAAGGGCGGGCTGAACATGAAGAACTTCGCCAGGGCGGGCGAGGGCGAGTGGGAGAAGGGCTGGACGCGCACCTTCGCCTGGGTCGACCTGGACAAGGGCGCCAACACCGTCAGGATCTCCTGCGAGGAGGGCAGCCAGTGCGGGTTCGTCCTCGACCGGGTCTGGCTCAAGGAGGGCCACGTCCGCGGCTGACGCCGCCGTGGCGGGGGCCGGCGGCGCGGCGCGGCGCGGTCGCGTCAGCCGCCGACCACCTCCAGGAAGGCCGTCACCGTCCGCGCCATCGCCTCCCGTGCCGGGAGCAGGTATCCGCGGGGGTCGACGGTCCGCCCGTCCTCGGCGAGGAAGGCGCGGACGGCTCCGGTGAAGGCGGTGTTCAGCGCCGTCCCCACGTTGATCTTCGTCATCCCGGCCGCGACCGCCCGCCGCAGTTCCCCGTCCGGCACGCCCGAGGAGCCGTGCAGCACCAGCGGTACGGGGACGGTCTCGCGCAGTTCGCGGATGAGGGCGTGGTCGAGGACGGCGGTGCGCTCGGTCATCGCATGGGAGCTGCCGACCGCGACGGCCAGGGCGTCCACCCCGGTGGCGGCCGTGTAAGCGGCCGCCTCGGCGGGATCGGTGCGTACGCCGGGGGCGTGCGCACCGAGCGTGCCGCGCCCCTCGTGCGGCTCCCCGCCCTCCCGCTCCCCGTCACCGGGCTTGCCGCCGATCCGGCCCAGTTCGGCCTCCACCCACATTCCGTGCGCGTGGCCGAAGCGCACGGCCTCCGCCGTGGCCGCCACATTGGCGGCGTAGGACAGTTTCGAGGCGTCGAACATCACCGAGCCGAACCCGGCCTCCGGGGCGGCGCGCAGCAGTTCGGGGCTCTCCACATGGTCCAGGTGCAGCGCCAGAGGCGCGCCGGAGGCCCGCGCCACGGCCGCCGCCGCGGCCGCGACGGGCGCGAGCCGGCCGCCGTGGAAGCGCACGGCGTTCTCGGATATCTGGAGGACGGCGGGCATGCCGGCGGCCTCCGCGCCGGCCGCGATCGCCTCGGCGTGCTCCAGGGTGATGACGTTGAACGCGGCGACGCCCCGGCCGGACGCCCGCGCGTCCGCCACGAGTTCCCCGCTGCCGACCAGTGGCATACCCGCCCCTTCCCGGTATCCGTCGTCCGTGCCCGCCGTGCCGTCCCACGCGGTCACCCGGCCGTCACCCCGCCGCCGTCCGGCCCGGACACCGGACGGGCCGTCAGACGGCCGCCATCCGCCGGTCGATCCGCACCCCGGGCAGCAGCTCCTCGTACAGCACCCGGTCGAACTCGCCCGCCGTCCCGGCCCGTACGGTCGCCGCCGACAGTGCGGCGGCGCGGGCCAGCCGGTCCGGCCAGGGCAGGCCCTCCACGAGCCCGGACAGCAGCGCGGCCACCACCGAGTCCCCCGCACCCGTCGGGTTGCCCGTCAGCCGCCGGGGCGACTCGACGCGCCAGACGCCCTCCGAGGTGAGACCCAGCAACCCGTCCTCGCCCAGCGAGGCGACGACGGAGTGCGCCCCGCGCCGCTGCGCCAGCCGCGCGGCCCGCAACGGCTCGGTGGTGCCCGTTATCCCGGCCAATTCCCGGGAGTTGGGCTTGACGACGTCCGGCCGGGCGGCCAGCCCGCGCAGCAGCGGCTCCCCGCTGGTGTCCAGCAGCACGGGCACGCCCGCGGTACGCGCGGCGCGCACCAGTGTCCCGTACGCGCCCACGGGCACCCCGGGCGGCAGGCTGCCGCACAGGGCGACGGCCGTGGCGTCGTGCAGCAGCCCTCCGTAGACGTCCAGGAAGCGCTCCCACTCGACGGTGGTGACCTGCGGTCCGGGCTCGTTGAGCACGGTGGCGCCGCCGGACGCCCCGTCCACGACCGTGACGGTGCGGCGGGTGTCCCCGCCGACGGCGACGAACGCGTCCCCGACCGGGCCGTCCTCCGTCACCTCCGACAGCAGCGCCCGCAGCCGGTCGCCGTTCGGGCCGCCGGTGAAGCCGGTCACCAGCGTCTCGTGGCCCAGCGCGCCCAGGACCCGCGCCACGTTCAGGCCCTTGCCGCCCGGACGCTCGGCGACCTCCCGGACCCGGTGGGAGGCGCCGGGCTCCAGACGGGGGACACGGTAGGTGATGTCCAAAGCCGCGTTGAGCGTGACGGTCAGGATCATCCGGTACTCCGCCTCCCACCGGCGAGTGTGAACGTTCGGCATGCCCACGGCGGCGCGGGATCGCCGACCGTGCGAGTGATCATGCCAAAGCGGAGCCGGTCGGCACAGAGGGTGGGGGCGCCCGCCCGTGCTCGATGTGGGAACGAGACCGTAACGCAATCAGCCCGTCGCGCCGCCGCGTACAACCCCGGCGGGCTCGGCGGGCTCGGCGGGCTCGGTGGTTCCGGCGGCGTCCGGGAGGCGAGGGGGCACCACCCACTCGCCCCGGCGCATGACGCCCGCGACCCGGTAACCGCCGTCCAGCACCACCAGGTCGGCGTCCTTGCCGGGCTCGATCGACCCCACCCGGTCGGCGACCCCCAGCAGCCGTGCCGGGTTCAGCGTCAGGGCCCGTACCGCGTCCTCGATCCGCAGGCCGTCCACCGTCACCGCGCGCCGCAGCGCCTCGTCGAGGGTGAGCGTGGAGCCCGCGATCGAGCCGCCCTCCACCAGCCGGGCGACGCCGTCGGTGACGCGCACCTGAAGCGGGCCGAGCGGGTAGAGGCCGTCGCCCATCCCGGCCGCGCCCATGGCGTCGGTGACGAAGGCGACCCGGTCGGCCCCGGCACGGGCGAAGGCCAGCTCCAGGACGGCCGAGTGCAGGTGGACGCCGTCGTTGATCAGCTCGACGGTGACCCGCTCGTCCTCCAGCAGCGCCGCCACCGGGCCGGGGGCGCGGTGGAGCAGCGCGGGCATCGCGTTGAACAGGTGCGTGGCGACCGTCGCGCCCGCTCCGACGGCCTCCAGCACGGCCTCGTAGGAGGCGTCGGTGTGGCCGACGGCCGCGATCACCCCGCTGTCGGCCAGCAGCCGCACCGACTCCAGACCGCCGGGCAGCTCCGGCGCGAGCGTCACCATCCGCGCCGCGCCGCGCGCCGCCTCCACCAGCTTGCGCACGTCGGCCGGGTCGGGGTCGCGCAGCAGAGCGGGGTCATGGGCGCCGCAGCGGCCGCGGGCGATGAACGGCCCCTCGAAGTGGACACCCGCCAGGTCGCCCTGCTCCACCAGCTCCGACAGAACGGCGGCCTGCCGGGAGAGTTCGTCCAGGGCGCCGGTGACGGTGGAGGCGACCATCGTCGTGGTGCCGTGCGCGCGGTGGGTGGCGATCGCCCGCAGCGCCTCCTCGGCCGAGCCCGCGGAGAAGGACGCCCCGCCGCCGCCGTGGACGTGCATGTCGACGAAGCCGGGCACGATCCAGTGGCCGGCCAGGTCGAGCGTGCCCGCCTCCCCGGGGACGTCGGCGGCGACGCGCGAGCCCTCCACCGTCACCCTGCCGTCCTCGGCCACGCCGTCCGGAAGGACCACCCTGGCGCCCGTCAGCACGGTGCGCCGCGCCCCCGTCGTCTGCGCCGTCTTCGGACCGGTCATCGGCTCGCAACCTCCGCGGAGAGTAGGTCCCAGGCGAGGAGCCCCGCGCCCAGGCACCCGGCGGCGTCCCCGAGGGCCGCCGGAACGATCGTGGGGACGTGCTGGAAGGTGACCTTGGCGCGCACGGCCTCGCGCAGCGGCGCCAGAAGCGTCCCGCCCGCCTCCGCCAGCCCGCCGCCGACGATCAGCACCCGCGGATCCAGCAGGGTGATCGCGATGACCAGGCCCTCGGCGAGGGCGTCGACCGCGTCGTGCCAGACGGCCGCGGCCCGCGGGTCGCCCGCCTCCACGGCCCGGGCGGCGCCGGCCGCCGTCGCCTCCGGATCACCGCACGCCTCGGCCCAGGCCCGGCCCACGGCGGCGGCGGAGGCGAACAGCTCCAGGCAGCCGCGCCGCCCGCAGCCGCACTCGGGCCCGCCGGGCCGTACGGTGATGTGGCCGATCTCGCCCGCGCCGCCGTGTGCGCCGGGCTCCACCCGGCCGTCGATCCCGACGGCCCCGGAGATGCCGGTGCCCAGTGCCGTGAACAGGAAGCGGTCCACTCCCGCCCCCGCTCCGATCCGTCCCTCGGCGAGCCCTCCGGTGCGCACATCGTGCCCGAGGGCGACGGGCGTCCCGCCCAGCCGCGCGGCCAGCAGGTCGCGCAGGGGCAGGTCCCGCCAGCCGAGGTTGGTGGAGTAGACGGCAGTCCCCGTGGCGTCGTCGACGATCCCCGGCACGGCGACCCCCGCGGCCAGGGGCTCGGCGCCGTACCGCGCGACCCCGGCGGCCCGCAGTTCTCCGGCGAACGCGAGCACGTTCTCCACCACGGCGTCCGGCCCGTCCTCCCGTCCGGTGGGCCGCCGTGCCTGGTGCAGCAGCGTGCGGCCGGCCCCGACGAGGGCGCCCTTCAGTCCGGTGCCGCCCACGTCGAGGGCGACGACATACGCGGTTTCGTCATGCCGAGGAGTCACGGGGACAGTCTCACCCGTCGCCCGCGAAAGGTCTAGTCCACTCTGCGGCAGGCCGGGCGCCGCACGGTGCCCCGGCCGCTCGCGCGGGAGGGAGACCCCGGGGCGTCAGGTCTCCTCCGGTCCCCGTCCCGCCCGGCCGGGGACCGGGCGGGACGGCGGGTGAGGTGGTTCAGTCGCGGAGGATGTTCCCGAACTCGTCCATCACCGGGTGGAGCCGCATCGGCGGCTCCGGGTCCCAGTCCGAGGGGCGGGATGTCTCGGGGCCGTCGGGGCCGATGCGGATCAGCCGCTCGACGCGGACGATCCGGAAGCACCGGCCGCGCACCCGCAGCTCGTTGCCGCGCGGGGTCGCGGCCACGTACGCGTCGGCGGCCAGGGCGTCCTCCTCGGCCTCCTCCGGGGGGACCTCGTAGAGCAGGGGCCGGATCTCCTTCAGGTGGTTGACCATCGACCGCCGGGCGTCGTGCGGGGTGGGCAGGGAGACGCAGACCGGCTCCCAGGAGTCCTCCTTCTCCTCGGCGAAGGTGAAGGCGGCGGGCAGGAGTACCACGCCGGGGTGGGAGTGGAGGGCGCGCAGGGAGTCCGCACGCACCTCCTCCGGGTAGCGCGCGGCCCGGTAGGCCAGCGACAGCAGCTCGACCCGCTGGATGCCCGTCATGAGGCCGACGGCGGCGGCGTGGTCGACGACGAAGCCCTTCGTCCGCGAGACCGACCGGTCCCCCAGGCCCCAGGAGAGCGGCCCCGGAGGCTCGGGGTCGGTGGGGCGGGGCGGTTCCAGCCCTTCGGGGCCGATGCGGGCGAACTCGTCGCCGCGTACGACGCGGTAACGGGTGTCGCCCACCGAGACCTCGTCCACCGGCTCGGTCTCAAGCCGGGCGACGGCGGCCAGCAGCCGGCGGCGCAGCGTCCGGTCCCCGGTGTCGTCCCTGGCCTTGAACCACAGGTGGGAGTTGAGGCCGTCCCGCGCGTGCTGCGGGAAGCCGCTGTCCATGTCGCTCAGCAGCCGCCAGCGGGGCCCGTCCTCGGGCCGCTGTTCGGCGAATCCGAAGACGGGCCCCCGGATCACGACCTGCGGATAGCGCGCGGACGCCTCGACGGTGTCGTGCTCGGTGACCCGGGAGACGGGGTCGTCCTGGGCCCGTACGCGGATGGTCAGGTGGTCGGGTGACTTCTCACGGTCGTCCTTCACACACCCACTGTGTTCGCGCCGTCCCGCCGCGTCAGCCGGTTCCGGGGATTTCCACACGTACAGTTCCCGGCTGTACGAGGACGGCACGGACTGTACGAGGACGGCACTGGCGACGCGGACCGTCAGCCCAGGACCACGCTGCGCGTGAGGTTGCGCGGCCGGTCCGGGTCCGCGCCGGAGGTCTCCGCCAGGGCGACCGCCAGGCGCTGGGCCCGGATCAGGTCGGCCATCGGGTCCAGCGCCCGCTCGCCTGTGCCCGGGCAGTCGGAGTCCGCCAGCAGCACCCCGCCCGCCTGCGAGATGTCGCCGGCCAGGCCCTCGGGCAGGGAGCCCAGGAGCCAGACGGCGCGGCCCGGGCGGGCGATCGCGACGGGGCCGTGGCGGTACTCCATCGCCGGGTACGCCTCCGTCCAGACGCCGGCCGCCTCGCGCATCTTCAGCGCGGCCTCCAGCGCCAGCCCGTACGTCCAGCCGCGGCCCAGGAAGGTCCACTGCTCCGCGTCCAGCGCGGCCGGGGGCAGCGGCTGGACGACGGCAAGCTCCGCGTCGACCGCCGCCTGCCCGACCGGCTTCACCCCGGCCGGCGGCGCGCCGTGCCGTTCCAGGTCCGCGCGCAGCAGCGCCAGCGCCGTGGTGGCGAAGCGGGTCTGGACGACCGACTCCTCGTCGGCCCATTCCAGGACGGTGGTGTGGTCGGCGGCCTGCGCCACGGGCGTGGCGGGGTCGGCGGTCAGGGCGGTGGTCGGTACGCGGCCCCGCAGGCGGGCCAGGAGGCCGAGCACCTCGGAGGTGGTGCCGGAACGGGTGATCGCCACCACTCGGTCGTACGCGCGCCCGGCCGGGAACTCCGAGGCCGCGAAGGCGTCCGTCTCGCCCTGCCCGGCGGCCTCGCGCAGCGCCGCGTAGGACTGGGCCATGAACCAGGAGGTGCCGCAGCCGGTCACCGCCACCCGCTCGCCCGGGCGCGGCAGCGCCCCGGCGGCCCCGGACTCCACCGCCTTCGACGCCCGCCGCCAGCAGCCGGGCTGGGTGGCGATCTCGGCGGCGGTGCGGGACTGCTCTGCGGCGGCCATGCGGGACTCTCCTCGTGACGGGTGCGGGACGGGGGACGCGATGGGGCGGGGTGAGGCGGGCGGTGCATCCCGGCGCACGGGTACACGCACGTGGATAGCAGCCCCGACCTGGGAGAGTGAAGCACCGTTGTCGAAGCGATACGCGGTACGGCGCGGGCCGTCCGGCCGCCGGGATGCGGTGTCCGAGCGCGGCAGTAGGTTGGAGGGGTGAGCACCGGCAGCGAGCGGCCGAGCGGCGGCGACGGCACCGGCGGCCTGTCCGAGGAGGACGAGGCCGTGCTCGCCGTCGAGCGCCGGGGCTGGACGAGCCCCGGGGCCAAGGAGCGCGAGATACGCGAGCGTCTGGGCATGTCGCCCACGCGCTACTACCAGGTGCTCAACGCCCTGCTGGACGATCCGCGTGCCCTGGTCCGCGATCCGGTCACGGTCAACCGGCTCCGCCGGCGGCGCGACGAGCGGCGCGGACTGCGGTAGGGGCGCGGCAGCGGCACGGCCGGCGGGCGTCGCGGGGACGGCCGCCGGGGGCGGTGAGGAGACGGCCGCCGGGTATGGTCCCAGGCATGGGCAGCCACTCCTCACCCCCCTTCCCGGAGCAACTCCCCGTACCGACCACCCCCGCCGGACGCGACGGGCTGGCCGCGCTGCTGGCCGACCCCGGGCGGGCCGTGGTCGCCCTCGACTTCGACGGGACGATCGCCCCGATCGTCCCCGACCCCGACAGCGCCCGCGCCCACCCGGACGCGGTGCCCGTCCTGGCCCGGCTGGCGCCGCTGCTGCGGTCCGTCGTCATCGTCACCGGCCGTCCGGCCGCCACGGCCGCGCGCCACGGCGGCTTCGCCGGGGCTCCGGGCCTGGAGCACCTGGTGGTGCTCGGGGCCTACGGCGCCGAGCGCTGGGACGCGGCCACGGGCGAGACCCGCACTCCGCCGCCGCACCCCGGCGTGGAGGCCGTACGCGCCGAACTGCCCGGCCTGCTGGAGGAGGCCGGGGCGCCGCGGGGCGTCCGGACCGAGGACAAGGGCCGTGCGCTGGCCGTCCACACCCGCCGGGCCGCCGACCCGCAGGGCGCCTTCGAGGCGCTGCGCGACCCCCTGGCCGAACTGGCGGTACGGCACGGGCTGGCCGTGGAGCCCGGCCGTCTGGTGCTGGAGCTGCGGCCTCCGGGCATGGACAAGGGCATGGCACTCACGGAGTTCCTCCGCGACACGGGCGCCGCCTCGGTCCTCTACGGCGGTGACGACCTGGGCGATCTGGCCGCCTACGACGCGGTGGACCGGCTGCGCGGCGAGGGCGTGCCCGGAGTGCTGCTGTGCAGCGGCAGCGACGAGGTCACCGCACTGGCCGAACGGGCGGACCTGGTCGTGGACGGCCCCGCCGGGGTGGTGGGGCTGCTGGGCGCGCTGGCGGACACGCTGGGGGCCTGACCGCCCCGGGCCCACAGGGCGCCGCCCGCCGGTACGGCCCGCGGACCGGCGGCGCTTCCCCCGGGCACCCGCGGCGGGCGCCTGCGGGCGTGCCCGCGGGTGCGCCCGGAGGCGGGCCGCGGCAGGCGTCAGTCGCGCAGCGCGTTCAGCTGGTCCAGGAACCACTTCGTGGGCGGCAGGGCCGTGGCCGCCGCGGCCAGGCGCTTGGTGCGCTCGGCGCGCTCGTCCGCGTCCATCGTCAGTGCCTGGTGCAGGGCGTCGGCCGTGGCGCCGATGTCGTAGGGGTTGACGGTGATGGCGTCCTCGGCCAGTTCGGCGAAGGCCCCCGCCTCGCGGGAGAGGACCAGCGCGCAGCCGCCGTCGGAGAGCACGGGGATCTCCTTGGCCACCAGGTTCATGCCGTCCCGGATCGGGTTGACCAGGGCGACGTCGGCCAGCCGGTAGGCCGCCAGGGAGCGCGCGAAGTCGTCCTTGAGGTGCAGCTCCACCGGCGTCCAGCCGCCCTCGCCGAACTCCGCGTTGATCCCTTCGGCGACGCGGGCGACCTCGTCGGTGTAGTCGCGGTAGACCGCCAGGTCCTGGCGGGAAGGGTAGGCGAAGGCGACGTGCACGACCCGGCCGCGCCACTGGGGGCGGTCCGTCAGCAGCCGCCGGTAGGCGAGCAGGCCGCGGATGATGTTCTTGGACAGCTCGGTGCGGTCCACGCGCACGATCGCCCTGCGCGGCTCGCCGTCGGGCCCGCGGCCGATCTGATCGCGCAGCAGCGCGATCCGGTCCTCCACGTCCGGCCGCCGGGAGCGCTCGCGCAGGAACTCGGCGTCGGCGCCCAGGCCGTGGACGCCTATGCGCGTCTCGCGGCCCCCGTGGGTGACGATCATCTCGTCGCCGCCGTCGGCCACGGAGACCTCCGCGCCCAGCAGCTTCACGCAGCAGTCGGCGAAGGCGCCCGCCCAGCGCCGGGTGAGGAAGGCGGCCCGGTCGGCGCCCAGGATGCCGCGCAGCACCTCGGCGGCCACCCCGCCGTCCGGGTCGTCCGGCAGCACCCGGAAGTAGTCCGGCGGCGCCCAGGGGGTGTGCGAGAAGTGGCCGATGCGCAGGTCGGGCCGCCGCTCGCGCAGCATGGCCGGGACGAGGGTGAGGTGGTAGTCCTGCACGAGGACGGCCGCGCCGTCGGCGGCCTCCTGGGCCAGCGCGTCGGCGAACGCCGCGTTGTACGCCTCGTAGGAGCGCCACTGCCGCTCGAAGTCCGCGTCGAAGACGGGCTCCAGCGGGGTCTGGTACAGCATGTGGTGGACGAACCACAGCACGGAGTTGGCGATGCCGTTGTAGGCGTCCGCGAAGACGTCGGGGGCGATGTCGAGCATCCGCACCCGCTGGCCGCCGGTGTCCGCCGGGTCCAGCTCGCCGCCCGTGCGGCGTACCGCCTCGCGGTCGCCCTCGCCCAGCGCCGCGCAGACCCACACCGCGTCGCCCTTGACGGCCGACAGGCCGGAGACCAGCCCGCCGCCGCCGCGTTTGACGGTCAGCTCGCCCCCCTCGCCGAGCGTGTGGGAGACGGGCCCGCGATTGGAGGCGACGAGTACCTGGTGCCGAGTGACCATGAGCGGAACCTAGCCGCTGTCCGTACCGCTCAAACGTACGGTTCTCGTCGTACGGGCCCGACAGGGCCGGCCGGGGGTGCGCGGCGGGTGCGCGGCGGCGCACGCGGGGAGCTCCCGCACCGGGCGGGCGCGGGAGCGGCTGGTACGGCGCACGCCGGGCCGTGTACGTGCTTCACCGGCGCGCGCCGGGCCGGGGTGCCCCCCTCTCATGCGGCGGTGCGGCGGGCGGCGTACTCGGGGACCGTGCGCATCGGCGGACGCTCCTCGGTGTCCACCGGGTGGGTGTGCGGGACGAACCCGCCCCCGGAGACCCGCTCGAACTGCGTGAGCACCGGGCGTATCAGCGGGCCGCGCGCCTGCCGCACATGGGCGGTGCGGTGTATCGCCGCGGCCATCCGTCCCAGCGCCAGCCCGTCCTGGTTGCGGTGCCTGCGCACGCCCACGTCCACCTGCGCGAGCGCCTCGAGCCCGACGGTGTGCAGCGCGTCCACCAGCAGGCCCAGTTCGACGCCGTAGCCGACGGGGAAGCTGAGCCGCTCCAGCAGGGAGCGCCGTGCCGCGTACTCGCCGCCCAGCGGCTGGACGAAGCCCGCCAGCCGCGGCCAGTACAGGTTGAGCAGCGGGCGGGCGACCAGCTCGGTGACCCGGCCGCCGCCGGCCGGACTGTCGCCGATGGCACGGTCGTACATCGCCTTGACCATCGCCAGGCCCGGATCGGTCAGCAGCGGCCCGACGATGCCCGACACGAACGTGGTGTCGAACTCCCGCAGATCCGCGTCGACGAAGCAGACGATCTCGCCGCTGGTGGCCAGCAGTGACCGCCACAGCACCTCGCCCTTGCCCGGCACCGCGGGCAGCCGGGGCAGCACCTCGTCGCGGTGCACCACCTTCGCGCCCGCGGCGGCGGCCACCTCGGAGGTGCGGTCGGTGGAGCCGGAGTCCACCACCACCAGCTCGTCGACCAGCGGCATGTCCTCGGTCATCAGCCCGCGGCGGATCGCGGCGACGATGTCCCCGACCGTCGCCTCCTCGTTCAGCGCCGGAAGCACCACGCTCACACTGCCCGCCGGTCCGGCCGCCCGCTTCGCGGCCAGCAGCCGGGACAGCGGACGTTCGGCAGCGCTCCATGAGCGTCGTTCCAGCCAGTGGTCGACCTCATCCAGCACGTGTGCCTCCCTGTCCTCGACGGTCCTTGCCGGTCCTTGCCGGTCCTCAGCGGTTCCGACATCCCCGGTCACCCCGGTGTTCCCGGCGGACCCCGCCGCCCCGGCGGTCCCAGGCATTCTGCGGGACCGGGTTCGCCCGGGTGATCCCGGCGTGTCTGCTGCTGTCGGTCGCGGTGCGGATCGGACGCGGGTCGGACACCGGCCGTGGTCGGACCGTGGTTGCCCGGGACCGGCCGTCCATGCCCGCCTTCGGGCATGTCTCCGGGGCCTTCGCCCGGGTCCGTCTTCCGGAGGGCGCCCACGCAGGCCCCGTGTGCCTCTCGTCTCGCGGTTCGGACGGGCGGCCTCGCGGCCGAGGGCTTCGGTTACAGTCTTGGACGACGCACGGGAGTTCCGCATCTCGGGGGCCCCGGCGTGCACAAACGCACCGGTCAGAGGATCGGCCGGCGCCATAGAGCTCATCCAGAGGGGCAGAGGGAACGGCCCGTTGAAGCCCCGGCAACCCTCCCGCCGGCACTCGTACACAGCAGTCCGAGGCCACGGTGGGGAAGGTGCCAATTCCGTCCCGCGGCGAAAGTCGTCGCGGGGAAGATGAGGAGAAAGGGCCTCGCCACCATGGCTGTGCAGACTGTTGCAACCAGCACCGACCTTTCGCTCGGTCCCGCCGCGGCGCTCTCCTGCCGCGAGTGCGGTGAGCGCCTCCCGCTCGGGCCGGTCTTCGCCTGTGAGGCGTGTTTCGGTCCTCTGGAGATCGCGTACGACCTTCCCGAGGGCGACCCGGAGGGGCTGCGGAAGCGGATCGAGGCCGGCCCGGACAGCATCTGGCGCTACGCCCCGCTGCTTCCGGTCCCGGCCGACGTGGCGGACAAGCCCAATCTGAACCCGGGCTTCACCAGGCTGGTCAAGGCCGACAACCTCGCCCGCGAGCTGGGCGTCACCGGCGGCCTGTACGTCAAGGACGACTCCGGCAACCCCACGCACTCCTTCAAGGACCGTGTGGTGGCCATCGCCGTCGAGGCCGCCCGCGCCTTCGGCTTCACCACCCTGTCGTGTTCCTCCACCGGCAACCTCGCCGGCGCCGTCGGCGCCGCGGCGGCCCGCGCGGGCCTGCGCTCGTGCGTGTTCATCCCGCACGACCTGGAGCAGGGCAAGGTCGTCATGGCCGCGGTCTACGGCGGCGACCTGGTGGGCATCGAGGGCACCTACGACGATGTGAACCGCTTCTGCTCGGAACTGATCGGGGACCCGATCGGGGAGGGCTGGGGCTTCGTCAACGTCAACCTCCGCCCGTACTACGCGGAGGGTTCCAAGACCCTGGCGTACGAGATCTGCGAGCAGCTCGGCTGGCGGCTGCCGGACCAGCTCGTCGTCCCGATCGCCTCCGGCTCCCAGCTCACCAAGATCGACAAGGGGCTGCGCGAGCTGATCGCCCTGGGGCTGGTCGAGGACCGGCCCTACAAGATCTTCGGTGCCCAGGCCGAGGGCTGCTCGCCGGTGGCGCGGGCCTTCAAGGACGGCCACGACGTGGTGCGGCCGGTGAAGCCGGACACCATCGCCAAGTCGCTGGCCATCGGCAACCCGGCCGACGGCCCGTACGTGCTGGACATCGCCCGCCGCACCGGTGGCGCGGTGGAGGACGTGAACGACGGGCAGATCGTCGACGCGATCAAGCTGCTGGCCCGGACCGAGGGCGTCTTCGCGGAGACCGCGGGCGGCGTGACCGTCGGCGTGACGAGGAAGCTGATCGAGGCCGGCGTGCTCGACCCGACCCTGACCACCGTCGTCCTCAACACCGGCGACGGCCTCAAGACCCTGGACGCGGTGGCCCCGACCACCGGACCGTCCGCGATCATCCGTCCCAACCTGGACTCCTTCCGAGAGGCTGGCCTGGCATGAGCGTCACCGTCCGAATCCCGACCATCCTGCGCGCCCACACCGGCGGCCGGGCCGAGGTGCCCGCCGAGGGCGCCACGCTCGCCGAGGTCATCGCGGACCTGGAGAGGAACCACCAGGGCATCTCCGCCCGGGTGCTGGACGACTCCGGCAAGCTGCGCCGCTTCGTGAACGTCTACGTCGACGACGACGACGTCCGCTTCGCCGACGGTCTGAGGACGCCGACGCCGGACGGCTCGGGCGTCTCCATCATCCCGGCCGTCGCGGGCGGCCGCTGACCGGGAGAGCACCCGGCGCCGTACGCGACGCCGCGCACGTCACCGCATGCGGGCGGCTCCGCTCCCCCTCCTTCCGTGAGGAGGGGGAGCGGAGCCGCCCGCACGTGTACGCGGGGGAGGGGGCGCGTACCACGCGCGGCAGCAAGCGGAATTGGTAATTCCGCAGCTCGAAGAGCGATAGAGTGAGCGGGCCTCCCCCTGAATGTGCGCTCGGCGCCCATGAGAACGCGACAACTTGCGCCCCGATTTATCGCGTGAATTGTCGTGTTGGTCCGCCATGCCCGGCCCGAGTTGCCCCGCTTTCCTGTCGTTCATGTGCTTATCGGCAATCCGGCATGACCGGAATTCTCGTCCGACAGACCTGTTGCAGAGGGCGTCTGCCCAGATACATTCAGCCGCGGTCGACGCGTTCCGGCGCACGCCGTCCCCTCTCGCCGGGGGGTGGTGACCGACCCGGGTCCGCGGAGTGCGGACTCGCGCAAGGGCCGGCAATAGGGGAGTTAGGAAATGGCTCAAGGCACCGTCAAGTGGTTCAACGCGGAGAAGGGATACGGCTTCATCGCGGTCGACGGTGGGGCGGACGTGTTCGTCCACTACAGCGCGATCCAGATGGACGGATATCGCACCCTTGAGGAAGGGCAGCGGGTCGAGTTCGAGATCTCGCAGGGCCAGAAGGGCCCGCAGGCGGACATGGTCCGCGTGACGGCCTGAAGCGCCGGACACACGCACCACGACGCACATCAGCAGTAGACGGCACAGGAGGGCCCGTGTCCCCGCAAGGGGGCGCGGGCCCTCCTGTCGTGCGTCCGCCGCACACCGGCGCGCGCCCGCGGCCCGTCCGCGCCCCGCGCTCCCCCGTGTCCGTCCCCGCCCGGGGGTACGGGCACGCGGAACCCCGGCGCGCTTGCACTCGGAGGGGTCGAGTGCTAATCATTGGCGTTAGCACTCCGAAGGCGAGAGTGACAAAGCAAGGACCGGTTCGGTGAGGTCCGCAAGCCCGGTGGAGCAAGGAACCGCCGGGCCGGTGGGCCGTCCGTCGCGGGCGCCAGAGCGGTCCGGAGACATCCCAACCCGCCCCTGGCCTTCGGCATGGGGAACCCCAGGGAGGACCACTTCACATGGCCAAGACCATCGCGTTCGACGAGGAGGCGCGGCGCGGCCTCGAGCGCGGGATGAACCAGCTCGCCGACGCCGTCAAGGTCACACTCGGCCCCAAGGGCCGCAACGTCGTCCTTGAGAAGAAGTGGGGAGCCCCCACGATCACCAACGATGGTGTCTCCATCGCCAAGGAGATCGAGCTCGAGGACCCGTACGAGAAGATCGGCGCCGAGCTGGTCAAGGAGGTCGCGAAGAAGACCGACGACGTCGCCGGTGACGGTACGACCACCGCGACCGTCCTGGCCCAGGCGCTGGTCCGCGAGGGTCTGCGCAACGTCGCCGCCGGCGCCAACCCGATGGCCCTCAAGCGCGGCATCGAGAAGGCCACCGAGGCCGTCTCCGCCGCCCTGCTGGAGCAGGCCAAGGAGGTGGAGACCAAGGAGCAGATCGCCTCGACCGCCTCCATCTCCGCCGCCGACACCCAGATCGGCGAGCTGATCGCCGAGGCCATGGACAAGGTCGGCAAGGAAGGCGTCATCACCGTCGAGGAGTCGCAGACCTTCGGCCTGGAGCTCGAGCTCACCGAGGGCATGCGCTTCGACAAGGGCTACATCTCCGCCTACTTCGCCACCGACATGGAGCGGATGGAGGCGGTCCTGGAGGACCCCTACATCCTGATCGCCAACTCCAAGATCAGCGCCGTCAAGGACCTGCTCCCGCTGCTGGAGAAGGTCATGCAGGCCGGCAAGCCGCTGCTGATCATCGCCGAGGACGTCGAGGGCGAGGCCCTCTCCACCCTGGTGGTCAACAAGATCCGCGGCACCTTCAAGTCCGTCGCCGTCAAGGCCCCGGGCTTCGGCGACCGCCGCAAGGCCATGCTCGGCGACATCGCCATCCTCACCGGTGGCCAGGTCATCTCCGAGGAGGTCGGCCTCAAGCTGGAGAACGCCGGTCTGGAGCTGCTGGGCCGCGCCCGCAAGATCGTCATCACCAAGGACGAGACCACCATCGTCGACGGTGCCGGCGACAGCGAGCAGGTCAACGGCCGCGTCAACCAGATCCGCGCCGAGATCGAGAACTCCGACTCCGACTACGACCGCGAGAAGCTCCAGGAGCGTCTGGCGAAGCTGGCCGGCGGCGTCGCCGTCATCAAGGCCGGCGCCGCCACCGAGGTGGAGCTGAAGGAGCGCAAGCACCGCATCGAGGACGCGGTGCGCAACGCCAAGGCGGCCGTCGAGGAGGGCATCGTCGCCGGCGGTGGCGTGGCCCTGCTGCAGGCCTCCGCGGTCTTCGAGAAGCTGGAGCTCGACGGCGACGAGGCCACCGGTGCCGCCGCGGTCAAGGCCGCGCTGGAGGCCCCGCTGAAGCAGATCGCGGTCAACGCCGGCCTCGAGGGCGGCGTCATCGTGGAGAAGGTGCGCAACCTGACCCCGGGCCACGGTCTGAACGCCGCGACCGGTGACTACGTGGACATGATCGCCGAGGGCATCATCGACCCGGCCAAGGTCACCCGCTCCGCGCTGCAGAACGCCGCCTCCATCGCGGCGCTCTTCCTCACCACCGAGGCCGTCATCGCCGACAAGCCGGAGAAGGCCGGTGCCGGCGCCGACGCGGCCGCCGCCGCCGGCATGGGCGGTGGCATGGACTTCTGATCCGCTCCCGCGGATCGGCGGTTCCCGCCGGGCGCGCACCGCGCGCACGGCGGAGAGGGCGGCACCCCGCAAGGGGTGCCGCCCTCTTACTATGTCCAGGATGTGGGATCTGGCACCGCGGTGCGGTCTGCCACCGGGGGGCGCACCGGAGAACCTCCCGGGGGCCGCGCACGGGCGATCCCCTGCCGCGGCGCCTCCACTCTGTTTCCAGAGCCGAACCCACCCCACACGACTCCTGGACGGCAACGACGTGATGAGCGCGCTCGAAACGGGGCGGGGCGGGGTACGCCCGCCCCGCCGCGCGTGGCGGGCCCGTCAGCCGCGTGCCGCCTCCAGGGCCGTGCGCAGCCGGCCGCCGGACTCCCTCAGCAGGCGCTCGGCCGTGGGACCGTCCACCTCGCCCAGGATGGTGAGGATGGCGTTCTTCACCTCGCCGCCGGTGGCCGCGAGCGCGGACTCGATCCGCTCGTCGCTCGCCCCCGTGGCCAGCGAGACGATGCGGCGTGAGCGGGCCCGCAGCTTCTCGTTCGAGGCGCGCACGTCGACCATCAGGTTCCCGTACGTCTTGCCCAGCCGGATCATGGTGATGGTCGAGATCATGTTGAGGACCAGCTTCTGGGCCGTGCCCGCCTTGAGCCGGGAGGAGCCGGTGATCAGCTCCGGGCCCACGACGACCTCGATGCCGTGGTCGGCCGCCGCCGCCAGCGGCGAGCCGGAGTTGCAGGACAGTCCGACCGTCAGCGCCCCCAGCCGCCGCGCGTACTCGACCGCGCCGACGGTGTACGGGGTGCGCCCGGAGGCGGAGACGCCGACCACCACGTCGTGGGGGCCCAGCCCCAGGCCGTCGAGGTCGGCCGCGGCGAGGCCGGGGCGGTCCTCGGCGCCCTCGGCCGCGCTGACCAGCGCGTCCGGGCCGCCCGCGATCACCCCGACGACCTGGGACGGGTCGGTGTCGAAGGTGGGCGGGCACTCGCTGGCGTCCAGTACGCCCAGCCGTCCTGCCGTCCCCGCCCCCGCGTAGACCAGCCGCCCGCCGCGCGCCATCCGCTCGGCGGTGGCGTCGATGGCGGCGGCGATGCGCGGGAGCTGGGAGGCGACGGCGGTGGGCACGGTGGCGTCCTCCGCGTTCATGACTCCGGCGATCTCCAGGGTGGGGAGCCGGTCGATCTCGGACAGGTCGCTGCGGAACGCCTCGGTGGTGAGCGTTTCCAGCTCGGCGCGCAGCCGGCCGTACGCGCCGTCCGGGACCTGGGGGGCGCGGGGATCGCGGGGGGTGCGGCCGGGATCGCCGGGCCCGTGGCCGGCGGCGGTCGGGGAGGAGGTCATGACGGTGCGGCTCTTTCCGTTCTTCCGGATGCCGGCGCCGGCGCCGGGACGCGGGCGCGGGGGGCGGGCGGTGCTGTCCGGGTGCGGGCAGCGGGTGCGGGGTCAGCGCTGCCGGGGCGAGTGGCGGTGGGCCAGTGCCTCGTAGGAGGCCGACAGGGCGGGGGCGGCGGTCTCGTAGGTGCGCTGCGCCACGCCGATGAACAGGCAGTCCACGACCAGCAGCTGGCTGGTCCGGCTGGACATGGCCGCCGGGCGCAGTTCGCTCTCGCGCGCCGTGGAGGTGGTCAGCACGTGGTCGGCGTACTGGGCTATCTCCCCGTCCGGGCGCCCGGTGACGGCCACGGTGGTGGCTCCGTGGCCGAAGGCGGCGCGCAGCGGTTCGATCACGTCCACCGTACGGCCGGAGTGGGTCACCGCCAGGGCGACGTCGCCGGCGCGCAGCTGCACGGCGCCGGTGACGGCCAGGTGCGGATCGGCGTGGGCGTGGGCGACCAGGCCGATCCGCAGCAGCTTCTGCGCCAGGTCCTGGGCGACCAGGGCGGAGGCTCCGACGCCGTAGAGGTCGATCCGGCGGGCGTTGGCCATGGCGTGCACGGCCGCCTCGACCTGGCCGGGGTCCAGCCCGGCGGCGGTGTCCGCCAGGGTCTGCCGCTCGTCGTGGGCGAGCTTGGCTATGACCTCCTCGATGGGATCGTCCACGGCGATGTCCGCGGTCACCGACGGGGAGGCGCCGGAGGCCTGCTGCGCGGCGAGCCCGGCCAGCGCCAGCCGCAGATCGCGGTAGCCGGGGTAGCCCAGCAGCCGCGAGGTCCGTACGACGGTGGCCTCGCTGGTGCCGGTGCGCTCGGCGAGGCCGGTGACGGTGAGCCGCGCGCATCCGGCGGGATCACCGGCGACGGCCTCGGCGACGCGCTGCATGGAGCGGGTCATCGAGGGGGCCATGGTGCGCACCTTGGCCGCGAGGGCGGCGGGCTCCGGGAGGCCGGGGCGGCGGCCCGGTGCGGTGTCGCGGACCGGGCCGGCGAAACTTTCCTTCACAGTCTTGGTCACATGGCGGAAGATATTTTCGCCGGGAGGGGCCGTCAAGACGTCCGCCGTCCTCGCGGCCGTCTGCTCCAATGGAGGGGCTATGACTGAGCAGCAGCCCCCTTCCCCCGGCCCCGATCCCAGCGAATCCGGCTCCGGCGGCCTCGAACGGGCCCTCCACACCGGCCGGGCGCTCGTCCTGGCCGATCTCACCGCCTGCGGCATCGCCGGGGCCGAGGTCGTCTCACTGGTCGAGGAGGCGGTCTCCCACCGCCGCTGGTGGGTCGGGCAGTGGCCCGAGGGGGCCCCCTTCGTCGCCGGCCTGATCGCCCAGGACGTCCAGGACGCCCTGCTGGACCGCCGGGGGCGCTGGCCGGGCTGCCCGCTGTGCGGCGGCGAGGAGGAGCACGCCCTCGACGTCGAACCCGAGCTCGGCCCGGACCCGCACTGGGTGTGCGGCCGGACGGCGACGGCGGTGGCGCCCGTCGGGGAGCTGGGAAGCGCCCGGTGACGGTCTACATCGACCCGCCCGAGTGGCCGGGGCACGGGACGCTGTGGTCGCACCTGGTCAGCGATGTCTCCTACGAGGAGCTGCACGCGTTCGCCGCCGTCCTCGGCTGCCCGCGCCGGGCCTTCGACCGCGACCACTACGACGTACCCGCCCACCGCTACGGGCGGGCGGTGGGGCTCGGCGCGGTCGAGGTGGGCGGCAAGGAGCTGCTGCGGCGGCTGACGGAGGCGGGCCTGCGGCGGCGCAGGCCTCCGCGCCGGGCGGTCACGGCGCGCTGAGCGGTTCCGGCCCGTCCGGCCCGTCCGCGGTGGTGGGCTCCTCACGGGTGGCGGGGACGCCGAGGGCCAGTACGGCGGTGTCGTCGTCCACGCCCTCGCCCAGCCCCTCCAGCAGGGCGCCGACGGCGGCGACGGCGTCCGCGGCGCTCGTCGGGGCCAGCCCGGCCGCGAAGTCGAGCAGGGCCTCCTCGCCGTAGCGCCCTCCCTCCCGCTCCCGGCGGCGGCCGTCGGCGTGGACGGTACGGGCCTCGGTCAGCCCGTCGGTGTACAGCAGCAGGGTGTCGCCGGGGGCCAGGCGCACGGTGGTGGCGGTGAAGTGGGCGTTCGGCAGCACCCCGACCAGCTGGCCTCCGGGGGTGTGCAGGTACTCGGCGGTGCCGTCGGCGCGCATCAGCAGGGCCGGGGGGTGGCCGCCGCCGGCGAGGGTGAGCTCGCAGCCGTGCCCGCCCGGGGTGAGCAGACCGTGGACGACGGTGCAGAAGCGCGGGTCCTCGCCGTGGTTCTCGTGCTCCAGGACGGTGTTGAGGTTGGCCAGCACTTTGAGGGGGTCGGGATCGGAGGCGCTCGCGGCGCGCAGGGAATAGCGGGCGAGGGAGGTGACGGCCGCCGCCGCGGCGCCCTTGCCGGACACGTCGCCGAGGAAGAGCCCCCAGCGCCCGCCGGAGACGGGGAAGAGGTCGTAGAAGTCGCCGCCGACCTCGTCGGCCGAGGCGGTGTGGTAGTGCGCGGCCAGTTCGGTGCCGGGGATGTCGGGCAGGGCGGGCGGGAGCAGGCTGCGCTGGAGGGTGGTGGCCAGCTGCTGGACGCGCTCGCGTTCGCGGTCGGCCTCCTGCCGGGCGTGCAGCAGCTCGGTCTCGTACGCGCGGCGGTCGCGGGCCTCGAAGACGGAGGTGCGCACCAGTGCCGGCCGCCGTCCCGGGCCCTCTCCTCTCGAGCCCTCCCGCACCACGGAGGCGATCAGCACCGGCAGCCGTCCGCCTTCGGCGGTCCTCATCTCCAGCGCGATCCCGCCGATGCGGCCCTGCATCCGCAGCAGCGGGGCGAAATGGGTCTCGTAGTAGATCCTGCCGCCGACGGTGAGCAGTTCGGAGAAGGTGCGGCGGCCGACCAGCTCCTCGCGGCGGTAGCCGAGCCACTCCAGCAGGGTGGCGTTGACCTTGACGATCCTGCCGCCGGGGAGGGCGGAGAGCTGGCCGCACGGTGCGTTCTCGTACAGGTCCTCCGGGTCGTCCTCCGGGTCGTCCTCCGGACCCGCATCGCCCTCCGGCTCCGGCTCCGGGTCCGGGCGTGAGGTCACCGGGCCCTCGCGAAGGAGGCGATGGCCTCGGCCGTCGGGCCGGGGGCGCTCAGCTGCGGGCAGTGCCCGTGGGCGTCCAGGGTGACCAGGGTGCTTCCGGCGATCTCGTCCCGGACGAACGCGCCCACCTCGCGCGGGGCCAGGGTGTCGTGGGCGCACTCGACCACCAGTGTCGGCACGGCCACCCCGGCCAGGTCCTCGCGGTTGTCGGACAGGAAGGTGGTGCGGGCGAAGACGCGGGCCATGCGCGGATCGGTGCGGCAGAAGCTGTTGGTCAGCTCCTCGCCCAGCTCGGGCCGGTCCGGATTGCCCATGATCACCGGCGCCATCACCGACGACCAGCCCAGGTAGTTGCTCTCCAGCGACTCCAGCAGCTCGTCGATGTCGGCCCGGCTGAACCCGCCCCGGTACTCGCCGTCGTCGATGTAGGAGGGGGAGGGGGTGAGCAGCACCAGTTTGGCGAAGCGCTCCGGCTCGCGCAGCACCGCCAGCACCCCGATCATGGCGCTGACCGAGTGCCCCACGAACACCACGTCCCGCAGTTCCAGGGCGTGGCAGATCTCCAGCACGTCCCGCGTGTAGCCCTCCAGGGAGGAGTAGCGCTCCCCGTCCCAGGCGGAGGGGTCCGAACCGCCGGAGCCCACGTGGTCGAAGAGCACCACCCGGAACTCCTCCGCCAGCGCGGACGCCACCAGGCGCCACAGGTTCTGGTCGCAGCCGAACCCGTGCGCCAGCATCACCACCGGCCCGCCCTCCCGGCCGGTGACGGTCACGTTGTTCCTCCTGCGCACGTCCATCTCACATGTCCTCTCCATTCGCACCCGGCGTTCCGGCGGACGCAGGGCCGGGCACGGATGACCCGCGGGTGCACTGGCCACCGAGGCTAGTCCGGTACCCCGAACGGGGCGTGTCAGAGCGGTCCGGCGGGAGGACGGCACGAAGCGCGGTGTCCCGGTGCGCCCGGACGGATCAGCCCGCGGCCGGCCCTGCGGCGGCCGGGACGCCGGCGGCCGTGTCCGCGGGCGAGCCGGCCACCACACGGGAGGCGGCGG
>NZ_JBXUOY010000065.1:0-21636 GCF_057196705.1 Streptomyces sp. ATLC9
TCCCCGGCCCCGGGCACGCCCCGGCCCCGCGGCGGTCTCCCCGCCGCCGGGCGCCCCCCGGCGGTCGGCGACCGCGACCAGCGCCGCCAGCGCCGTGGTCACCGGGACCGAGGCGACCAGGCCGATCGAGCCGATCAGCGTCCGCACGATCTCCTCCGCCACCAGTTCGCTGGTGGCCACCTGGCCCATTCCGCTCTCCGCTATCGAGAACAGCAGCAGCAGCGGCAGCGCGGCCCCCGCGTAGGCCAGCACCAGAGTGTTCACCACCGAAGCGATGTGGTCGCGCCCGATGCGCATCGCCGCGCCGTAGAGCCTGCGCCACCCGGCCGACGGATCGGCCTGCCGCAGTTCCCACACCGCCGAGGTCTGCGTCACCGTCACGTCGTCCAGCACCCCCAGCGAACCGATCAGCACACCGGCCAGCAGCAGCCCGCGGATCTCGATGTCCGGGTAGAGCCCGTGCACCAGGCCGGTCTGGTCGTCGGTGTTGCCCGTCAGCGCGGCCCATCCGATGAACGCCGAGCCCAGCAGCCCGATCAGCAGCAGCGAAACCAGCGTGCCCAGGACGGCGACGGAGGTACGGGCGTTGACGCCGTGGCACAGGTACAGCGTGGCCAGCATGATCGCGCTGCCGCCCACCACCGCCACCAGCAGCGGGTTGGAGCCCTGGAGGATCGCGGGCAGGATGAACAGCGTCAGCACCCCGAAGCTGACCGCCAGCCCGATCAGCGCCAGTACCCCGCGCAGCCGTCCCACGACCACCACCGCCAGCGCGAAGACGCCCGCCAGCGCCACCATGGGCACCCCGCGCGCCACGTCCACCACGCTGTACTGGAGTTCGCGCGGCGCGTCGGGCGCGTACGCCACCACCACGTCCTGACCGGGGCTCAGCCGGCGCGTGGCGTCCGGGGTGACGATCTCCGTGAACGTGTGGCCCGCGTCCTTCCCCTCGGCGACCTCGACGGTCGCCCGCAGACAGGGTTCCTTCCCGGAGCCCTCGCCGGAGCCTTCCGGAGGAGCGCTCGAACCGGCGCTTCCGCTGTCCCGAGCGCCTCCCCCGGCGCCTCCCGCGCCGCCGGGCGGCTGGGCGGCGCCCACCTCCGCGCAGCCGACCTCCTCGACCGCGGTGACCCGCGCGCCGAGCGTCTTCCGGTCGAAGCCGACACCGCTGGGCGTGTTCTCCCCCTCGGGCGCACCGCCCGGCCACAGCGCCATCAGCCCGGCGAGCACCGCGACGGCGAACGGGACCAGCACCGCCGCGACCACCTTGCGCAGCCGCGCCGAGACGGGGGCGGGA
The DNA here is from genome assembly GCF_057196705.1 of Streptomyces sp. ATLC9. NCBI lineage: Bacteria > Bacillati > Actinomycetota > Actinomycetes > Kitasatosporales > Streptomycetaceae > Streptomyces > Streptomyces sp. ATLC9. The sequence continues at coordinate 1,298 of NZ_JBXUOY010000065.1, forward strand.
GGCCCGTGGTGGTGGCCGTGCGAGTGCCCGTGCGCACCGCTGTGCCCGTGCGCGTTCGGTGCCTGCCCGCGGCCCGGCTCGTGACCGGGCCCCTGGCCGGGCGACGGACGCTGGGGCGGTGGGACGGGCGGAGCCGGCGGCGCGTGCGGAGGACCCGGCGGCCGGGACGGCGGAGGGGGCGGAGAGGAGGAGTCCACGGCCCGATCATCGCAGGCGCGGCCGGGGGGCACCCTGGCGCACGCCCGGTGTCAGCCGTTAGCGTGGGAGCGCTTTTGCACATCGCGGGAGCTCCGAGCACGGGGCTGAGAGGGCGCTGACCTCCGTGGACATCCACGGAAACGGCTGCGTCGACCGCCGAACCTGTTACCGGGTAATGCCGGCGTAGGGAGTTGGGTCTCATGACCACGCAGGACGCACGCACGCCCGAAAACGCCGCCGGGAGCGCCGAGGAGCGCGCGATCGGCTGGCACAAGGGCTATCTGAGCGGTTCGCGCCCCGACATCCGGGTGCCCGTCCGCCGGGTGCACCTCACCAACGGCCGCGACGTGACGCTGTACGACACGTCCGGCCCGTACACCGATCCGAACATCGACACCGACGTCCGCCGCGGCCTGGCGCCGCTGCGGGAGAACTGGATCATCGCCAGAGGGGACACCGAGGAGTATCCGGGCCGCGAGGCGCGGCCCGAGGACGACGGTCTCAAGCACACCTCGCCGCGCGGCGGGCTGCGCAACCTGGACGCCGTCTTCCCCGGCCGCCCCCGTCTGCCGCGCCGGGGACGGGGCGGCGCCACCGCCGTCACGCAGCTCGCGTACGCCAGGCGGGGCGAGATCACCCCCGAGATGGAGTTCGTGGCCGTCCGCGAGGGCTGCTCGCCGGAGCACGTGCGCGACGAGATCGCCGCGGGCCGCGCCGTCCTCCCGGCGAACGTCAACCACCCGGAGACCGAGCCGATGATCATCGGCAAGAACTTCCTGGTGAAGGTCAACGCCAACATCGGCAACTCCGCGGTCACCTCCTCCATCGAGGAGGAGGTGGAGAAGATGACGTGGGCCACCCGCTGGGGCGCCGACACCGTCATGGACCTCTCCACCGGCCGCAACATCCACACCACCCGCGAGTGGGTGCTGCGCAACTCCCCCGTCCCCATCGGCACCGTCCCCCTCTACCAGGCGCTGGAGAAGGTCGACGGCAGGGCCGAGGAACTGACCTGGGAGATCTACAAGGACACCGTCATCGAGCAGTGCGAGCAGGGCGTGGACTACATGACCGTCCACGCCGGCGTCCTGCTGCGCTACGTCCCGCTGACCGCCCGCCGCAAGACGGGCATCGTCTCGCGCGGCGGCTCGATCATGGCGGCCTGGTGCCTGGCCCACCACAAGGAGAGCTTCCTCTACACCCACTTCGAGGAACTCTGCGAGATCCTGCGCGCTTACGACGTCACCTTCTCCCTCGGCGACGGGCTGCGCCCGGGCTCCATCGCGGACGCCAACGACGAGGCGCAGTTCGCCGAGCTGCGCACGCTGGGCGAGCTGAACCGCGTCGCCAAGTCCCACGACGTGCAGACGATGATCGAGGGCCCCGGGCACGTCCCGATGCACAAGATCAAGGAGAACGTCGACCTCCAGCAGGAGATCTGCGACGAGGCGCCCTTCTACACCCTCGGCCCGCTCACCACCGACATCGCCCCGGCGTACGACCACATCACCTCCGGCATCGGCGCGGCGATGATCGCCTGGTGGGGCACGGCGATGCTCTGCTACGTCACGCCCAAGGAGCACCTGGGCCTGCCGGACCGCGACGACGTGAAGACGGGCGTCATCACCTACAAGATCGCCGCACACGCCGCCGACCTGGCCAAGGGCCATCCCGGTGCCCAGGAGTGGGACGACGCCCTGTCCGACGCCCGCTTCGAGTTCCGCTGGGAGGACCAGTTCAACCTGGCCCTCGACCCGGACACGGCCCGCGCCTTCCATGACGAGACGCTCCCGGCCGAACCGGCGAAGACGGCGCACTTCTGCTCCATGTGCGGCCCGAAATTCTGTTCGATGAAGATTAGTAGAAGCATCATGGAGGACTATAGAGATTCCATGGAGCTGACCAGCGACGAGGAGCGTGAAGCTGTCGCCGGCATGGCCGAGAAGTCCAAGGAGTTCGCGGAGGCGGGCAACCGCGTCTACCTCCCGATCGCCGACTGATCTCGTCCCTCCCCGACTGTGAGCGGCCTCGGTGATTCCGGGGCCGCTCGGTCGTACGGCGATCGTGTGGGGAGCCGATCGTCACCGCTTGGTCTCGTGGTGGTTCCCTCCCCCTGGGTACGGTCAGGTTGATGTTCGCTGTGTGCCGTCGTCTGCCTCGGCGGCACGCAGTCGGTCACGACCTGGGGAGTTGGTTCGGCATGCCGTCCGGCGCTGCGCGGGAGATGGAAGAGGGGTTCACCTCGGAGAGAGCCGCGCGGGTGATGGCTGCGGCGTGCCGGTCCGCCGGGCTCGACAGCGACGGCGCGCGGCTGATCCGGCTCGGGGAGAACGCACTCTTCAGGCTGGCAGCACATCCGGTCATCGTCCGCATCGCCCGGTCCACCGACTACCTGCCCTCGGTGCGGGTGGAGGCGGCGGTCTCGCGCTGGCTGGCCGGTGAGGGCTTTCCGGCCGCGCGTACCGTGGACGACCTCGATCAGCCGTTGGTCGTCGCCGGCCACCCGGTGACCTTCTGGCACCTGATCGAGGAGGGCGACCGGAAACCCACCTACGGGGAGCTGGGCGGCCTGCTGCGGGACCTGCATGCGATGCGGCTCCCCACGGGCCTGGAGTTGCCTCCTTACGAGGTCTTCGGCCGGACCGACCTGCGGATCGAGAAGGCGGCCGGGATACCGGAGGACGACCGGGAGTTCCTGCACAAGCGGGGTCGTGAGCTGCGCGACCGGCTGGTGGAGTTGCGCTTCGACTCGGCCAAGGGGCCGGTCCACGGTGATGCCCACGTGCAGAACCTCATGGTGGACTCCAACGGCCGGACGCTCCTGATCGACTTCGAGAACTTCAGCTACGACCATCAGGAGTGGGACCTGATGGTCACCGCCACCGAGCATCACAGCCTGCGGTGGCAGACACCGGAGCAGTACGCGGCGTTCGTCGGCGCCTACGGCCGGGACCTGCGGGACTGGGAGGGCTTCCCGGTCCTGCGCGGTATCCAAGAGTTCAAGATGACGACGTGGCTCATGCAGAACATTGCCGAGGGGCCCGCGGTGGCCGAGGAGTACGCGCGGCGCATCGCGTCCTTGCGGGACGATGAGGCGCCCCGGAACTGGCAGCCGGGCTGACCGGCCGCCCTACTCGTCGTCCAGCTCGGCCAGCGCGTCGCGTACCTGCTCGTTGAAGTGCTGGACGGCGGGGTTTCCGGCGTGCGCGGAGACCTCGCGCTGGAAGTCGGTGACGTACCGCACGAAGCGGGCGGACTGGAGCGCGTCCCCGTTTTCAACGGCCAGACTCGCGGTGTCGAGTGCCGCTTCCAACTCGCCGTTGAGCAACTGGCTCTGAGCCAGCACCATCCGGCAGAACCCGAGTGTGCGGGCGTATCTGGGGTCGGTGATGGCGACGGCGCGTTCGGCGAAGCGCACGGCCTCGGCACCCTGCTTCAAGTCACGGAAGCAGTGGCAGAACTCCCCGACCAACTCGGCCTCGTCCATGTAGGCCAGCCAGTCGGGGTCGTCGCCGCTGTCGGCCCGCTCGAAGTACCTTTCGGCCTCGTTCATGGCGCGGGCCGCTCCCGTGCGGTCCAGCGCGGTGGACAGGGCGCGAGCCTCGTGGGCGGCGAACAGAGCCATGGCGCGCGGTGTGGCCCGTCCCCGGCCGCCTTCCAGCGATGCGCGGGCGAGCTGGACGGCGCGGGGCACCTGGCCGAGGTAGTTGGCCTGGTGGCTCATGTTGGTGAGGATGCGGGCGCCCATCATCCGATCGTCGATGACCTGGGTGAGCCGCAGGGTGGCGATCATGTAGCGGTTGGCCAGGGTGTGGCTGCCGGTGTCGTACGCGGTCCACGCGAGAAGCTGCGCGATCTCGGTCGCGGCCTCGAAGAGAGCCTTGCCCACACGCTCGCTGTAGCTGGCGCCGAGAAGCGGTAGAACGTCCTCGCGGAAGTAGTGGCGCAACGCCTTGTGCCCGTGTCCGCCCCCGAACTTGAAGTCGAGATGCATGAACATCTCCGCGGCCGTCCGTACGGCAGCAACATCGCGCATGCCGACACGGCGGGCGCTAGGGGCGTCGATGGTGAGCCCGTCCGAACGGGAGACTAGCCACGACAGCACGGCCGAGTTGACATCGTCCTCGGGTAAAAGGGCCGCGCTGGCCTGGTCTTCCTCGGGGCGGAACTGGGTGAGAGTGTCCAGATGGCCGAGTGCTTCGGACAGCGAGTGCGCGTAGCCGGCGCTGCCGACGGGCGCGACCGGTGCCATCCCGGTGAACCCGAGATCTGAAGGTGTGACCTTCCGCCCCAGTTTCTCACCCAGCGCTTCCGCCAGAAAGGCGGCCGTCTGCGGCTGGATGCCGCCACCGTCCAACCAGCGCTGGACGGAAACGTGAGTGGTTCCGAGGTGGATGCCCCGACGTGCGGCGATGTCCCTTACACGTCTGGCCAGTCCCTTGTTGGAGGCTTTGGCCTCGGCCATGACGGTGACCAGTCGGTGATTCGGTTCCCTGCGCATGCTCCCCTGCCTCCCGAGAAGGCGTCAGACGACCATCGTTACACGGGGAATGCCCCTCTGGTCAGGGGGTTCACTGATGAACCCCCCGCCCCTCCGTGAACCCCCGGGCGTACACATGGACCCTTCGGTGGTCACTGCCACCTGCGTGAAAACCACCTTTGACTGTTCTCACACGGCGGCGGGGCACCGCCTCCGCCGATGGGTTGAAGGGGTACGCCATGGAGACGCGCACAGCAGTACATGAGCCGTTCCTGCGGACTGCGGGCCGCACCTCCCTGGAGCCTGCGTCGCTCTCGGCGGCTGATCGCTTCCGCGCGGTCATACTCGACGCGGAATCTCCGGACACCGCACACGTCGCGCGCCGCACGGTGGCGGAAGTGCTCGATGACTGGGAGCTGCGGCGCCTGGTGGACGACGTGACGCTGTGCGTCTCGGAACTGGTGGGCAACTCTGTACACCACGCCACCCCGGACGGCTGGCAAGACGGGCTCGGCGGGGAACGGCGCATCTCCGTTGCCTTCCGTGCCTGGCCGAAGTGGCTGTTCGTGGAGGTATGCGACCAGGACTCCACACCGCCGATGCTGCCGGTCGGGGGCCTGCTCAACCCGCTGGCCTCCGCCGTCTCGTCCGAGATGACATTGCCGGACCACGGGCGCGGACTGCTCATCGTGCAGAACCTCGCCGACGCGACCTGGTGGGCTCCTCGGGATACCGGCGGCAAGAGCGTCTTCTGCCGCTTCGACCTGAACGGCGGGGCCGACTGATGATTGACCCTTTCACAGACTCCGCAGGAGCCACAGGCAGCCGGACCCCGATGAGTGCTCAGAGGTCCGGGTGGCGTCCTCGGAGACCGTCCGGGGAGCGGCGAGAACTCCCCGGTGCGGTGGGCGGCTCCCTGGCGGGGATTCCCCGTCTCCCCTCGGGGAGCCGCCCGACACGACACATAACAACGGAGAACGGGAGGAATGCCGATGCTGGCAGCGCTGGTACGCCGGGGCGACATGGTCAAGGCACAGGGCCAGTGGCAGGAGGTCAAGGCCGTACGCCGACAGCCGTACAGCTCTTGCGGCCCGACCGTGACGTTCATCTTCAAGACAGGTCCGGTCCTGCGGCTCCGTGCGAGCGCGAACGTGTCGGTGCGACGGGCCGACCGGGAAACGCAGCAATGACCATCCGCTCCCGGATGCGGTTCGTGCACTGGTCGATGAAGATATCCCAGGACATCCGCCGCGAACACGGCGGCGACCTCGCCCTGGACCCGGAGGAGGGCATGAGGCGGAAGTCCGAGGAGTTCGCGCAGGCGGGCAACCGGGTCTACCTCCCGATCGCGGACTGACCCCGGCCCCCGCCGCGTACCGCCCGCCGCCCCCGGCCCGTGGGACCACGGGACGGGGGCGCCCCCGGCATGGGTGCTCGGCGGACCCGGTACGGCGCTCCGGCTGTGTCAGGCTCCGCCCCCGGCGGTGAGGGCCCGGGCGTAGTGCGACAGCGAGCGGCGGTACTCCGGGAGATGGGGGACGAGGGCGGTGAGGGCGAGGGCCGCCGCTTCCCGCTCCCGTCCGGCGTCGACGAGCGCCAGAGACAGGAACGCGGCGACCGCGTCGTCCAACTCATCCGAGTGTGCGTCCCGTTCGGCCGTCAGCAGTGCGATGCTCTCGTGTGTCCGGCCCAGGTTGCGCAGAGTGCTGGTCAGTTGGACCACCGCCCGTCGGCGCCGCCCGCCGGGCAGGCCGGCCGCGAGGGCCCGGCGGTAGAGGGCGGCGGCCTCCTCCTCGCGGTCGAGCGCGTCGTGGGCGGAGGCCAGTTCATACAGGGCGACGGCGTCGCCGGGCGGGAGTTCGGCGACGAGTGACTCGATCCGCCGCAGGAAAACGCCGGGTCCGTGGTCGCCGAAGGATGCCCACAGCTCCTCGAGCCGCCGCTCCCACTGTGCTTCCGGGGCCGTCATCGCCCTAGTGTCCCAGAGAGCCGCCGCACCCGTCCCGGTCCTGCGTGACACGTGCACCATCGCGTCCCTCCGCTTCCGTGTGGGGGCCGTCGTCCGACGCGCCGCGTGTTTCCCCGGACCCGGCGCGGCGACCTTTCCGAAGCAATCGGTTCGGGCCGATTGTTCTACGGGAGCGGAGCCCGCGAGACCGTGCGGAAGGGCCCGGACGGGTGCCCGGGCCCTTCCGCCGCCGGCCCGTGCTCACACCGGCCGGGGGTGTGTCAGAGCGTGCTCTTGAACAGCAGGAGGTTGGGCGTGCCGCTGACGTTGCCGCTGATCACGTTGGCGGTGGCGTTGCTGGTCAGCCAGTTGCTGACGGTCGAGGAGGAGGCGTCACCGTAGGCGGACTTGTACAGTGCGGCCACCCCGGCGGCGTGCGGGGACGCCATCGACGTACCGCTCAGCGTGCTGCTGCCGCCGCCCATGCGGGCGGAGGTGACGGAGACCCCGGGGGCGTACAGCTCGGTGCAGGAGCCCCAGTTGCTGAAGTACGCCTTGCGGTCGGAGCTGTCCGAGGCGGCCACGGTGAGGACGCCGGAGGCACTGGCCGGGGAGACGTTGCAGGCGTTCTGGTTCTCGTTGCCGGCGGCGACGGAGAAGTGGACGCCGGAGTTGGCCAGGTTGGCGGCGGCCGTGTTCACCGCGGACGAGTAGCCGCCGCCCAGGGAGGCGTTGGCCACGGCGGGCCTGACGGCGTTCTGCCGGACCCAGTCGAAACCGGCGATGACGCCCGAGTACGATCCGCTGCCCTGGCAGTTGAGCACCCGGACGCCGCGCAGCGCCACGCCCTTGGCGACGCCGTACGTCTTGCCGCCGACGGTGCCGGCGACATGGGTTCCGTGGCCCTGGCAGTCCTGTCCGTTGCCGCCGAAGGCATCGAAGACGTTGCTCGCCCGGCCGCCGAAGTCGGGGTGCGAGGTGTCGATGCCGGTGTCGATGATGTACGCCGTCACCCCGGCGCCGTTGCGGTTGTACGTGTAGGTCCCGTCCAGCGGGAGGTTGCGCTGGTCGATCCGGTCCAGGCCCCAGGGTGGGCTGTACTGGGTGGCGCTGGCGGTGACCTTCTGGTCCTCCTCGATCGCCGCGACGGAGGGGTGGCGCTGGAGCCCCTTGAGCTGACCGTCCGTCAGCTTCGCGGCGAACCCGTTGAGCGCCTCCGAGTAGACGTGCCGGGTCTTGATGCCCCTGTCGCCGGCGAGCTTCGAAGCCCCGGCGCCGGGCTTTAAGGTGACGATGTAGCTTCCCTCGATGGCCAGCGCGTCCGGAGCCTGCGCGACCCGGACCAGCGGCGCTTCGGCCCGCGCGGAGTCGGCGGCGGGGGCGGCGGAGGCGACGGCGGGTATCAGCGCGGTGGGGATGGCGAGCAGCAGCGCGCCCAGGTGCGTTCGTCTCATGAGGGTGCACACCTTCCGGTGGTCGGCCGGCGCTGTGGGTGTGCGCCGGCAGGTTGAGGGGGGACACCGCGTGAGGCGGCGGCGGCGGCCGGTTCACGGCGCCGCGACGTCACGTTAAGCCCGGCGGTCCGGTCCGGGGACCGGGTCGGAACCGGCATGTCCGGACCCGGCCAGCCCGGGGCACGGATCACGTACCGGATGCCTTGTGGAGAAGGCCGGTTCCACGGACTAACTTTTTGGCATGTCCACTGACAGCAGCGCTTCCGAGACCGGGACCGAGGCCAGGCAGTTCTACACGGAGCTGGCCGGAACGCTCAGGGGCTTACGCGCGGCAGGAGCCCGGCAGCCGGAGGAGGTGTCCGATGAGGTCAGGAACTGGCTCGCCGAACGCAGGCTTCTCGGCCCCGAGTGCCGTGGGGTCAGCTCACCGGAGAGGGCCCTGCGCGACCTGTTCGGCGAGCAGCGCGCCTGGCTGCGGTCGGCTGCCGAGGCCATGGACCGCAATCTCCGTGCCGTCGACGACGTCCTCGATCTCCTCCCGGGGATCCGGGGCTCCGGGCACGAGAGCGTCGAGGTGGAGTTCCTCGAGGACCGGGACCGGCTTCGCAGGCGGCTGGACGAGTTCGAGCCGGTGGGGCGCCGGGAGGTGCTGTGCATGCGGACCGCCTTCCCCGGCCCCGAGGTGCTGGAGGTAAGCCTCGGTCACGATCGCCGGGTCCTGGCCCAGGGGACCGAGATGAGGATGCTGGCCACCGTCGGTGCGACACGCGGGCCGGGGGCCGCCGCCTACCTCGACGCCCTGAGGGAGGCCGGCGCCCGGGTCCGCGTCGCCGCCGCCCTGCCCCTCTACCTCCACGTCGTGGACCGTATGGTCACGCTGATGCCCGCCGGCGACGACCCCCTGGGGGGCGACGGCGACGTGCTGCTGCGCAGCTCGCGGATCGCGCTGTGCTTCGCGCGGGTCTTCGAGCACGAGTGGGACGTGGCGCGCCCCTATCCCGGCGGCGCGGGCCGGACCGGAGGCGCCGCGGACCCCTGCCCGGCCGACGAGTACACCGAGCAGGAGCGCGAGATCCTCGCCCTGCTCGCGACCGGCACCAAGGACGAGAGCATCGCCCGGCGGCTCGGCTGCTCCGAGCGGACGTTGCGAAGGATGATGACCCGGATCACCGAGAAGCTGGAGGCCGGGAGCCGGTTCGCGGCGGGGGTGCGCGCCGCGCGCCTGGGGCTGATCGACTGAGCGCCTACGGCGCGCCGGTCTCCCGCCCGCCCGCCGTCCCGGCGGCCTCCGCGACCAGCGCCTCCAGCCGGCCCCCGTGGGCCCCGCGCCAGTAGACGCGCCCGCAGTCGCGGCAGCGGGCGAAGGTGTCGTAGGTGCGGCGGGTGCCGGGGCGGAGCAGGTGCTCGACCCCGGCCTTCGACGCCTCGGAGAGGAGCCCGTTGCACGCCGTGCACCGGGTCCACGGTGCCAGCGGCAGGTCGAACCGGTCCAGGACGTCGGCGAGCTGGTCGTCCGGGCGCGAGCCGCGCACGTAGGCGCCCATCCACAGCCGCCGCCGCATCAGCAGCCCGCGGTCCTGGGTCAGCAGGACGCGTCGTTCGGCGTTGGCCTGCTCGACCAGGGCGGGGTCGTCCATGTCGTTGTGGTAGGCGGTGTCGGCACCCGCCACCAGCCGGAGCCGCCGGGCCAGCGTGCCCAGGTGGACGTCCAGCAGGAAGCGCGGCGGCCCGTGAGGGACCCGCTGCGGGCGTACGACGGGCTCGACGCGGACCGTACGGCCCGCCTCGGGGCGGTACGAGGGCTCCACCCGCCGTCCGCCCCCGCCGGTCCCGTCGGTGTCCTCCAGGAGGAGCGCGCCCACCTCCGTCAGCGGGATGCCCGCGGACTGCACGATGTGGACGAGGGAGGAGGAGCCGTCGTGCGGCACGGGGAGGAGCTCGGTGCCGCGGTGGCGCGTGGGCAGGAAGATCCGCAGTTCGAAGGAGACGCGGAGGAGCAGTCCGCGCGGCGGCGGAGGGCCGCCGGGAGTCTGTGGTCGGTCCGTCACCCTTCCCAGGATGCCGGCGCGGATCCGCCGGTCCCACCGCTTTACGGGCCCGACCCGGCCGGGGTTCAGCCGGGGGCCCGGCCGGAGGATCCGCCGAGGGAGCCACCGGGGCCTCCGTAGCCGGGGCCGGTGAAGTCCGGGCTGGTGAAGCGGGGCCCGGCGCCCGTTTCGCGTGGGGTCTTCGGGGCCGGGCTGGAGAAGCCCGGGTGGGTGTACCCCAGTCTGGGATGCCGGCTTTCCCGCGGCGTCGTCCCCGCCCCCGGGGCCCCGGAGAGCTCCGGGGCCCCGGGGGCCTCCGCGGCGGGCTCGGCCAGCGCCTCGCGGAGGAAGGGCAGCACCCCGCGCTCCAGCAGCGCCGTACGCCAGGCCGTGCGCGCCCGCGCCACCTCGTCGGCGAGTGCGCCCTGTCCGCCGGGTCCGCCCGCCCGGATCGCGCCGGCGCCGTGGCGCACCGCGGTGACCAGCAGTCCGACGCACGCGGCCAGCAGCGAGGCGGCGGTCAGGGCGGCGAAGGCCCAGCCCGCGCCGCGCATCGGCGCGGCGATGGACGGCTCGGGGTCCATCACCCGCAGCAGATGGCCGACCAGGAGGAAGATCAGCGCCGCGGTCCCGGCCAGTACGGGCGCCAGGACCGAGAGCGTGGCGAACAGCCCGGCGCCGCCCGAACCGGGGTCGGTGCCGGAACCGGAACCTCCGGGAGCGCTCGCGACCGTCCTCCGCGCCGTTCCCTGGGAGGAGGGCGCGTGGTCGGGGTGGCGCAGTTCGTCGCGGAGCGACACGAAGCGCTCGTACTCCGCCGTCGCGCAGGCGGCGATCACCGCGGCGGCGCCGATCGCCATGGCGTGCAGTTGATCGGTGCCCAGCCGTCCTCCGGCGGCCGGTTCGGGACGGTCGCGTACGGCGCGCAGTGCCTCGTCGAGGACGCGTTCGAACTCGGGGCGGTCCTCGATGCGCAGGTGCGGAGCGGTGTTCATGTGCATCCCCCGGTGCTCCGTAAGGCCGCGTGGCCGGAAACGGAGGAGAGCTCGCGTGATACAGGGACCCGATCGTAGAGGGGTTCCTCCGGGTGGTGACAGGGTGTTTCCGGAAAACACGCGCCACCGCCGTGCGGTGTTCACCCACGGGGCGGCATGCGAGGGGGAGGATCAGGCGGACACCGGGGCAGACAGCGCTCAGGCCGGGAGGGGGAGCCGGGAGACCAGCAGCTCTCCGGCCATGGTCACTCCGCCGTCCATGGCGACCGCGAGCGAGTCGGCGTAGACGTGCGGCCCGTGCACCTGGGATACGCCGTCCTCTCCGTCCTCGGAGCCGACCTCGCCCAGCAGGTAGGGGATCGGGCTGTGGCCGTGGACGACGCGCCGTCCGCCGTAGGTGTCCAGCAGTTCGCGCGCCGCCACGGCGCCGGCCTCGTCGCGGAAGGCGAAGCGCTTGGTGAACTTGCGGAACAGCTCCCAGGTCTCGTCGGCGTCGTGGTGGGTGAGGGCCTCGGTGATCGCGTCGTTGACGTCGGCGATGGTGTCGCCGTACTCCAGGTAGGCGGTGGTGTCGGAGTGCACCAGCAGGTGGTCGTCGGCCAGGGCCATGGCGTCCAGCCGGGACATCCACTGGACGTGGTGCTCCTGGAGCCGCTCCATGTCGGAGCGCTGTCCGCCGTTGAGCAGCCAGGCCGCATGGAAGGAGGCGGTGCCCGCGCCGGAACCGACGGGGGTGTCGCCGAAGCGCTTGGCGCCGATCAGCAGCAGCTCGTGGTTGCCCATCAGCGCCTTGCAGTAGCCGCCGGCGGCCGCGGCCTCGGCGGAGAGCTGCATCACCAGGTCGATGACGCCGATGCCGTCGGGGCCGCGGTCGGTGAAGTCGCCCAGGAACCACAGCCGGGTGTTGCCCGCGATCCAGTGGTCCTCGGTGTCGACGATCCCCTGGTTCAGCAGGGCCGCGCGCAGTTCGTCCAGGTAGCCGTGGACATCGCCGACGACGTACAGCGGGCCCTGCTCGCCCCCGCCGGCGGCGGCGGGGGCGGGCATGTCGACCAGCGTGGGGGTGGGGGTGGCGGGGGCCGCGCCGATGACGGGCAGGTCGCGCCTGGTGGGGGTGTACCCCTCCGGGCGCGGTTCGGCGGCGCCCGGCGCGTCCGGATCCGCCGCACCCGGATTCGCCGGACCCGAACCCGTCACGCCCGCGCCGTGCCACACGTCGGATCCCCGACCGGCCCCCTGAGTCATCGGCCCCTCCACCATCGCGCGCGCCTGCACCTGCCGGACCTCTCTTCCGTCTCCCGCGGGTCACCCCGCGCCGAGAGCCGGTCCCGGTGTCGTGGGCCCATCATAGGAACGCAGGTCGCGCCTTGTGACGCACCCGGGGGCGGCAATTCGGACCGGGGCCGCACGGAGGTCTCGGAGCGGCCGGTTCGACCCGGAATGAGCGGGCCCTACGCCGGTCCGCGCTGTTCGGGTGAGCGGGGGGCGCTCACCGTCGTCCGCGGCCAGCGGCGCTGGGAGGACGTGCGGACGATCAGGTCGGTGGGCATGATCCGCTGGACGGGGTGGCCGTCGCCGGTGCCCTCGATGGCGTCGATCAGCAGTTGGACGACGGTGGTGCCGATGCGTCCGGGTTTCAGCGACAGGGTGGTGATGGGCGGCTCGGTGCCGGCGTAGACGGAGGACTCGCTGCAGCACACCAGCAGCAGGTCCTCGGGGACACGCAGCCCGTAGCGGCGGGCGGCGGCGAGCAGGTCGGTGCCGTTGGGGTCGAAGAGCCCGTACACCGCGTCGGGGCGGTCGGGACGGGCCAGCAGCCTGTCGGCGGCGACGGCGCCCGCGCGGGGGTCGTGGGCGGGGTACGACTCGTACACCGGGGCCTGTCCGGCACGTTCGCACCAGTGGAGGTAGGCCTCGGTGGACAGCCTGGTGTAGGTGTCGGTGCTGGTGCCGGTGAGCAGCCCGACGCGGCGGGCGCCGGCGGCGGCGAGATGGTCGAGCAGGCCGGTGACCGCGGCCTCGTGGTCGTTGTCGACCCAGGCGGTGACGGGCAGGTCGCCGCAGGGGCGGCCGTCGGAGACCACGGGGATGCCCTGGCGGGCCAGCTCGGTGACGACGGGGTCGCGGTCGGAGGGGTCGATGACGACGGTGCCGTCGAGGGCGACGTTGGACCAGACGTCGTAGGGGCTCTGCCGGGTGCTGCCGGGGAGGATCACCAGGGCGTAGCCGCGGGCCAGGGCGGCGGAGGAGGCGGCGCGGGCCATCTCGGCGAAGTAGGCGAACTCGGTGAAGGTGAAGGGTTCCTCGCCGTAGGTCGTGACCGTCAGTCCGATCAGCCCCGACTTGCCGGTGCGGAGCGTGCGCGCCGCCGCCGAGGGGCGGTAGCCGAGCCGGTCGGCGACCTCGCGGACATGGCGGCGGGTGGCGTCGGGCAGGCGGCCCTTGCCGTTGAGTGCGTCGGAGACGGTCGTGATCGAGACGCCGGCCGCCGCGGCCACGTCCCGGATGCCCGCCCGCTCCAGCCGACGGCTGTGGGTCCGGCTCACCTGGTGCTTCCCTGCTGCTGTCATGGCGTGCTGATACTAGGGCCGAGCCGCGCCGTTTGCGGGGGTGTACAGAACAATCGGAGAAGAGACGATTCTGCAAGCTGAATCTGTGGTAACGACCATGGAAGAGCAGGAAGTTGGACTGCCGGAACCGTCGTTCCTGTGGATGCTTCACTGCTTGCCGCAGTAGAAGGGGGGAGGTCTCAAAGCTGTCTCAACTCACCTTCACGGGCGATGCGCGCCACGGTGCTCGCCACTAGCGCACGCTTCTGCGAACGCGCCCTCCTCTCCGGCCCCTACGCCGTTCCGGGGAATCCTTCTAAGGTGTGCAGCATTGGTGGTACGAGCGGCGGCACGGCCGCCCCACGACTGGCCCCGAAGGGTCGAGGAGGACCTGGCATGACGGAGATGGCCCCGAAACTGCGCGCGGTGCTGGAGGGGATCCCCACCTACAAGCCCGGCCGCCCGGCCGCCGACGGTCCCACGGCGTACAAGCTGTCCTCCAACGAGAACCCCTATCCCCCGCTGCCCGGGGTCCTGGAGGCCGTCACCGCCGCTGCCGGCTCCTTCCACCGCTACCCCGACATGGCCTGCGGCCTGCTGATGTCGGAACTGTCGCACCGCTTCGGGGTGCCGGTGAGCCACATCGCGACCGGAACGGGCTCCGTCGGTGTCGCCCAGCAGCTCCTCCAGGCCACCGCCGGCCCCGGCGACGAGGTGGTCTATGCCTGGCGCTCCTTCGAGGCGTACCCGATCATCACCCAGATCTCCGGCGCGGCCTCCGTCCGGGTGCCGCTGGACGGTGACGAGAGGCACGACCTGGACGCGATGGCCGACGCCGTCACCGAGCGCACGCGCCTGGTCTTCGTCTGCAACCCCAACAACCCCACCGGCACCGCCGTCCGCCGCGCCGGGCTGGAGCGCTTCCTGGACCGCGTTCCCGGCGACGTGCTGGTCGTGCTGGACGAGGCCTACCGCGAGTTCGTCCGCGACGAGGAGATCCCGGACGGCATAGAGCTGTACCGCGACCGCCCGAACGTCTGCGTGCTGCGCACCTTCTCCAAGGCGTACGGCCTGGCCGGGCTGCGGGTCGGCTTCGCCGTCGCCCACGAGCCGGTGGCGGCGGCGCTGCGCAAGACGGCGGTGCCGTTCGGCGTGAGCCAGATCGCGCAGGACGCGGCGGTCGCCTCGCTGCGCGGTGAGGACGCGCTGCTGGAGCGCGTGGACGCCCTGGTCGCCGAGCGGACGCGGGTGGTGCGCGAGCTGACCGCCCAGGGCTGGACGGTGCCCGAGACGCAGGCGAACTTCGTCTGGCTGCGGCTGGGGGAGCGCACGGGCGACTTCGCCGGGACCTGCGAGGCGGCGGGTGTGATGGTGCGGCCCTTCGCGGGCGAGGGGGTCCGCGTCACGATCGGCGAGACGGAGGCCAACGACCTCTTCCTCAAGGCCGCGCAGGACTTCCGCCGGGACCTCTAGCCGCCAGGACCAACGGCCCTCTGAACAGGACTTTCGTTCCCTCCCACCCCCGGTGGGAGGGAACGAACACAAGTGAGTCATACTTCTTGTGAATGTGAACGCATTCACGAGTGCGTGTGGTACGTCACACCATGTCCACTTTTGGAGAGTGCCGTGGAGCTGGCTCTGGCCCCGGAGACCCTGGCGCGGTGGCAGTTCGGAATCACCACCGTCTATCACTTCCTCTTCGTCCCCCTGACCATCTCGCTCGCCGCCCTCACCGCCGGCCTCCAGACCGCCTGGGTGCGCACCGGCCGCGAGGTCTACCTGCGGGCGACGAAGTTCTGGGGCAAGCTCTTCCTGATCAACATCGCGATGGGCGTCGTCACCGGTATCGTGCAGGAGTTCCAGTTCGGCATGAACTGGTCCGACTACTCCCGCTTCGTGGGCGATGTCTTCGGCGCCCCCCTCGCCTTCGAGGCGCTGATCGCGTTCTTCTTCGAGTCCACCTTCATCGGCCTGTGGATCTTCGGCTGGGACAAGCTGCCGAAGAGGATCCACCTGGCCACCATCTGGATGGTCTCGATCGGCACGGTCCTGTCCGCGTACTTCATCCTGGCCGCCAACTCCTGGATGCAGCACCCGGTCGGCTACCGCATCGACCCCGAGTCCGGCCGCGCCGAACTCACCGACTTCCTCGCGGTGCTCACCCAGAACACCGCCGTGGCGCAGTTCTTCCACACCATGACCGCCGCCTTCCTCACCGGCGGCGCCTTCATGGCCGGCATCGCCGCGTACCACCTGATGCGCCGCCGCCACATACCGGTGATGCGCACCTCGCTGCGCCTGGGCCTGGTCACCCTCGTCGCCGCCGGGGCGCTCACCGCCGCCAGCGGCGACCACCTCGCCAAGATCATGTACGAGCAGCAGCCGATGAAGATGGCCGCGGCCGAGGCCCTGTGGGAGACCGAGGGGCCCGCCCCGTTCTCCGTCTTCGCCTACGGGGACGTCGACGAGGGCCACAACAAGGTCGCCGTCGAGATCCCCGGCCTGCTCTCCTTCCTCGCCCACAGCGACTTCTCCAGCCCCGTGCCCGGTATCAACGACACCAACGAGGCGCTCCGGGAGCAGTACGGCCCCGGCGACTACAGGCCCAACATCCCCGTCGCCTACTGGGGCTTCCGCTGGATGATCGGCTTCGGCATGGCCTCCACCGCCC
Source organism: Streptomyces sp. ATLC9 (assembly GCF_057196705.1). Taxonomy (NCBI): domain Bacteria; kingdom Bacillati; phylum Actinomycetota; class Actinomycetes; order Kitasatosporales; family Streptomycetaceae; genus Streptomyces; species Streptomyces sp. ATLC9. The sequence continues at coordinate 17,620 of NZ_JBXUOY010000065.1, forward strand.
TGGGCGCCCTCGGCCTGTGGCTCACCCGCCGCCGCTTCCTCCTGGCCGAACGCCACCGCACCACCGGGGACGAGGTCCCCAACCTCGCCCTCACCCCCACCCGCCTGCTGGGCCCCGCTCTCGCCCGCCGCTACTGGCAGCTGGCCTTCCTCACCCTCGGCTTCCCGTTCATCGCCAACGCCTGGGGCTGGATCTTCACCGAGATGGGCCGCCAGCCCTGGGCCGTCTACGGCCTGCTGCGCACCTCCTCCGCCGTCTCCCCCGGGGTCTCCCAGCTCGAGGTGCTGATCTCGATGACCGTCTTCACCCTCCTGTACGCGGTCCTCGCCGTGATCGAGGTGAGGCTCCTGGCCAAGTACGTCAAGGCCGGACCGCCCGAGCTCACCGAGGCCGACCTCGACCCGCCCACCCGGATCGGCGGCCACGACAAGGACGACGCCGACCGCCCCATGGCCTTCTCCTACTAGGTCCGACCGAGGTTTCCCGATGGAACTCCACGACGTCTGGTTCGTCCTGATCGCCGTCCTGTGGACCGGCTACTTCTTCCTGGAGGGCTTCGACTTCGGAGTCGGCGTCCTCACCCGGCTGCTGGCCCGCGACCGCCGCGAGCGCCGCGTACTGATCAACACCATCGGCCCCGTCTGGGACGGCAACGAGGTCTGGCTGCTGACGGCCGGCGGCGCGACCTTCGCGGCCTTCCCCGACTGGTACGCCACCCTGTTCTCCGGCTTCTACCTGCCCCTGCTGCTCATCCTCGTCTGCCTGATCGTGCGGGGCGTGGCCTTCGAGTACCGCGCCAAGCGCCCCGAGGAGAAGTGGCAGACCAACTGGGAGCGCGCCGTCTTCTGGACCTCCCTGCTCCCCGCCTTCCTGTGGGGGGTGGCCTTCGCCAACATCGTCCGCGGCGTCGCCATCGGCGCGGACAAGGAGTACGCCGGCGGCCTGCTCGACCTGCTGAACCCCTACGCCCTGCTCGGCGGTGCCACGACCCTCGCCCTGTTCACCTTCCACGGCGCCGTCTTCACCGCCCTGAAGACCGTCGGCGACATCCGCGTCCGGGCCCGCGCCCTCGCCGTCCGCCTGGGCCTGCTCACCGCCGCCCTCGCCGTCGCCTTCCTCGGCTGGACCCAGCTCGACCGCGGCGACACCACCACCCTGGCCGCCCTGGCCATCGCCGCCCTCGCCCTGCTCGCGGCCGTCCGCGCGATCGCCGCCGGACGCGAGGGCTGGTCCTTCACCCTCTCCGGCACCACCGTCGTCGCGGCCGTCGCCATGCTCTTCCTCGCGCTCCACCCGAACGTCATGCCCTCCACGCTCGACCCCGCCTGGAGCCTGACGGTCACCAACTCCGCGTCCTCCCCCTACACCCTGACGATCATGACCTGGCTGGCCGCCCTGGCCACTCCGCTCGTGCTGCTCTACCAGGGCTGGACGTACTGGGTCTTCCGCAAGCGCATCGGCACTCAGCACATCGCGGACCCGGCCGGCGCCGCCCCCGAGAACCCGCACCCGGAACCGGAAACCACCCGCACATGAAGCCCGTCGACCCCCGCCTGCTCCGGTACGCCCGCACCACCCGCTTCTTCCTCGCGGCCGCCGTGGCGCTGGGCCTGGCCGGAGCGGGCCTGGTCATCGCCCAGGCCATGCTCATCGCCGAGATCGTCGTACGGGCCTTCCAGCACCACACGGCCCCCGCCGGCCTCACCACCCCCCTCGCGCTCCTCGCCGCCGTCTCCCTCGGCCGCGCCCTGGTCTCCTGGCTCACCGAGCTGGCCGCCCACCGCTCCTCCGCCGCGGTCAAGTCCGAGCTGCGCCTGCGCCTGCTCGCCCACACCACCGCCCCCGGCACCGCCCGCCCGGACAGGCCCACCGGCGAACTGGCCAACCTCGCCACCCGGGGCATCGACGCCCTCGACGACTACTTCGCCCGCTACCTGCCCCAGCTCGCGCTGGCCGTCGTCGTCCCCGCCGCCCTGATCGCGCGCATCCTCACCGACGACTGGATCTCGGCGGCGACCATCGCCGCCACCCTCCCCCTGATACCGCTCTTCATGGTCCTGATCGGCTGGGCGACCCAGGCCCACACGGACCGCCAGTGGCGCCTGCTGTCCCGCCTCTCCGGCCACTTCCTCGACGTCGTCGCGGGCCTGCCCACCCTCAAGGTCTTCGGCCGCGCCAAGGCCCAGGCCGAGAACATCCGCGCCATCACCGCCGACTACCGCCGCGCCACCCTGCGCACCCTGCGGATCGCCTTCCTCTCCTCCTTCGCCCTCGAACTGCTCTCGACGATCTCCGTCGCCCTCGTCGCCGTCGGCATCGGCATGCGCCTGGTCCACGGTGAACTCGACCTCCACACCGGTCTGGTGGTGCTGATCCTCGCCCCCGAGGCGTACCTGCCCCTGCGCCAGGTCGGCGTCCACTACCACGCCGCCGCCGAGGGCCTGTCCGCCGCCGGCGAGGTCTTCGGCATCCTCGAGACCGAGCCCCCCGCCCCCGGTACCGAACCCGCCCCCGACGCGCGCACCGCCACCATCGCCCTCGACGGCCTCACCGTCCGCCACGAGGGCCGTACCACCGACTCGCTGCCCCCCACCACCCTCACCGTGGCCCCCGGCGAGACCGTCGCCGTCACCGGCCCCTCCGGCGCCGGCAAGACGACGCTGCTGAGCGCCCTCCTCGGGTTCACCGCCCCCACCGCCGGCCGCGTCCGGATCGGCGGCCGGGACCTGTCCACCCTCGACCCGGCCACCTGGCACTCCCAGATCGCCTGGGTCCCCCAGCACTCGCACCTCTTCGCCGGGACGATCGCCGACAACGTCCGCCTGGCCCGCCCCGGCGCCACCGACGCGGAGGTGCGCCGGGCCCTGAGCGACGCCGGAGCCCCCGACCTCCGCCCGAGCACCCTCCTCGGCGAGGCGGGCGCGGGCCTCTCCGCCGGCCAGTGCCGGCGCGTCGCCCTGGCCCGCGCCTTCCTCGCCGACCGCCCGGTCGTCCTCCTCGACGAGCCCACCGCCGCCCTCGACGGCGCGACCGAGGAAGCGGTCGTCGGCGCGATCGCCCGCCTGGCCCGCGACCGCACGGTCGTCCTGATCGTCCACCGGCCCGCGCTCCTCCCCCTCGCCGACCGCGTGATCCGCCTGACCCCCGCCGGTGCGGCGGAGACCCCGCCCACCCCCGACATGTACCGGCCCGCCCCCGGGGCGGGCCATCCCGCACTCGGCAGCGTGCCGGAGGGGACGGGCGGGGACGGCCGTCCCGGGCCGGCCCCGACCCCCGCACGCGCCACCCCCGCACCCACCGGCGCATCCGAGAACGATCCGCACCCCCTCGCCCGCGTACGCCGTGTCGCGCGCCCCCTGCGCGGCCGCTTCGCACTGGCCCTGCTCCTCGGCTCCCTCGCCCTTCTCGGCGCCGTCGGCCTCATGGCCTCCTCCGGCTGGCTGATCTCCCGTGCCTCGCAGCAGCCGCCCGTGCTGTACCTGATGGTGGCCGTCACCGCGACCCGGGCCTTCGGTATCGGCCGCGCCGTCTTCCGCTACGCCGAGCGCCTGGTCTCCCACGACGCCGTCCTGCGCGTCCTGGCCGATCTGCGCGTCACCGTCCACCGCCGCCTGGAGCGCCTCGCCCCCGCCGGGCTGCGCCACACCCGGCGCGGCGATCTGCTCACCCGGCTCGTCGCCGATGTCGACGCCCTCCAGGACTACTTCCTGCGCTGGCTGCTCCCGGCGGCCGTCGCCGTCGCCGTCTCCCTCTCGGCCACCGTCTTCACCGCGTGGCTCCTGCCCGAGGCGGGAGCGGCCCTGGCCCTGGGCCTCCTGACCGCCGGCGTCGCCGTCCCCGCGCTCGCCGCCGCTCTCTCGCGCCGCACCGAGCGGCGCCTCGCGCCGGCCCGGGGCGAACTGGCCACCCGCACCGTCGACCTGCTCACCGGCACCGCCGAGCTGACCGTCGCGGGGGCGCTGCCCCGGCGCACCGCGGCCGTACGCGACGCCGACGCCGCGCTGACCCGCCTGGCCG
>NZ_JBXUOY010000066.1:0-21439 GCF_057196705.1 Streptomyces sp. ATLC9
GCCATCACCGCCGCCGGCACCGGCTGCTCGGCCGCACTGGACGCCGAGCGCTACCTGGCCGCCCTGGTCGACGCCCCGGAGAAGCACCACGCCGAGCGGGAGAAGACCGACCAGGCCGCCCCGGAGGAGAAACCGGCGGCGGTGTGACCGGTCGGCGTCCGCGGGAACCGGCAGCCCGCGGACGCCCACCCAACTCCCGCGGGAATCGCAGAACGGTTTCGAAACAGCGGTCCTCTCCTCCATTCAGGCGTTCAGTCCCGGTTACGGAGCAGAAACGCCAGCATGGCCAGGCTGCCCGGAGCGCTCCGGTAGTACACCCATGTACCTCGCCTCTCCGAGGTCAGCAGACCTGCCTCGCGAAGCTTCTTCAGGTGATGACTGACCGTGGGCTGGGACACCCCTACATCGGCTATGTCGCACACGCACACCTCACCTTCGGGATGCGAGGCGACCCGGGAAAACAGCCTAAGGCGTACCGGGTCGGAAAGGGCTTTGAACATGCTCGCAGCCCTCTCCGCATCGACCTCGGACAGTGCCTGAGCAGTGAGCGGCGGGCAGCAGGGCATCAAGTCGTTCCGTTCACCGTTCGGCGTGGATTCAGCCGATTTCACGGTCTCCGAATTCAACATGATTACATATTTACACTTCGCGAACTCCTTGCCAAGCGGCAATCCGTGGCACCGACAGGTATCAGTCCCGTGGGCTTGCCGGAAGGAAGGAACCAGACCGGAGCACCGTGCGCAGCTCCTCGAGGACGTCCGCATCCTCAATGGTGGGGGCACCGGCTCGTCACGACCGTCCGCGATCGCCCGCATGGTCTTGCGCAGGATCTTCCCGGACCGGGTCTTCGGCAGCTTCCCGACGACATCCACCTGCTTGAGCGACGCCACCGGCCCGATCCGCACGCGCACGTCGGCCACCAGTTCGGCACACAGAGCCGGAACATCGGGTACGGTACCGGACTTCAGCACCACGAACGCGCGGGGCACCTGCCCCTTGAGGGGATCCTGCACACCGATCACCGCACACTCGGCGACCGCGGGGTGCGCGGTGAGGACGGCCTCCATCGCTCCGGTGGAGAGCCTGTGACCCGCCACATTTATCACGTCGTCCGTCCGCCCCATGACATACAGGTAGCCCTCGTCGTCGAAATAGCCGCTGTCGCCAGTGAGGTAATACCCCCGGTGCCGCGACAGGTACGACTCCTCGTAGCGCCGGTCGTCACCCCAGATGCCGGCCAGGGTCCCCGGCGGCAGAGGCGGTCGCAGGCAGATCGCTCCCTCCTCTCCTGCGGGCACCGGACGCCCATGTCCGTCCAGGATCCGGATCTCGTACCCCGGAACGGGAACGCTCGGCGAGCCCGCCTTGAGCGGCAGGTCTTCCACTCCACGTGGGCTCGCGCATATCGGCCAGCCCGTCTCGGTCTGCCACCAGTGGTCCACCACCGGTACGCCCAGGAGACCGCTCACCCAGTGATAGGTGTCCGGATCCAGGCGCTCCCCGGCCACGAAGAGGTTCCTCAGCGACGACAGGTCACGGGGACGGGCGGACTCTCCGGAGGGATCGGCCCGCCGTATCGCGCGCAGCGCCGTGGGAGCGGCGAACATGCCGGTCACACCGTACTCGGAGATCACCCGCCAGAACGCGGCGGCATCCGGAGTGCCGACCGGCTTGCCCTCGTAGAGCACCGTGGTGGCGCCCACCAGTAAGGGTGCGTACACCGTGTAGGAGTGGCCGACCACCCAGCCGACGTCGGAAGCCGCCCACCACACGTCTCCCGCCGCCGTGTCGTAGATGTGCGGCATCGACCATGTCATGGCGACCGCGTGGCCGCCGTTGTCGCGCACCACCCCCTTGGGCCGCCCCGTGGTACCCGAGGTGTAGAGGATGTAGAGCGGATCGGTCGCGGCCACGGGTACGCAATCCACGGGTCGGGCTCCCGCCATGGCGGTGTCCCAGTCCACCGCTCCCTGCGCGGGTTCGGCACGGGCCTCCTCCCGCTGGTGGACGATGACGGCCTGCGGCCGGTGCCGGACCGCGCGCAGCGCCTCCTCGACGATGGGCTGGTATCGCACGATCCGTGTCGGTTCCACACCACAGGATCCGTACACCAGGGCCTTCGGACGGGCGTCCGCGATCCTGGCGGCCAGTTCTCCCGCCGCGAAACCGCCGAAGACCACCGAGTGCACCGCCCCGATCCGGGCACAGGCGAGCATGGCGACCACCGCCTGCGGAACCATCGGGAGATAGAGGACCACCCGGTCGCCCCGTCCCACTCCCAGTTCGCGGAGGACCCCCGCGAACCGGGCCACCTCGTCCCGCAGTTCGGTATAGCTGTACCGTGCGTTCCTGCCGGTGACCGGAGAGTCGTACAGCAGCGCCGTGCGGTCGCCGTTCCCCGCCTCGACATGACGGTCCAGGGCGTTGTGGCAGGTGTTCAGCGTCCCGTCCGGAAACCAGCGGTGGAAGGGGGGGGCGGGAGCTGTCCAGCGCTCGGCGCGGGGGCCGATGCCGGTCCACGGCCCGGGCGGCTTCCAGCCAGAAGCCCTCCCGGTCCTCCAGACTCCGGCGGTACATCGCCGCGTAGGCGTTCATGGGTACCTCCTCCTTGACTGCTCGTACGGCCGCGTTCCGGGACGGGAACACACAGACTGGCCGGGGGCCGGTAGCGGTGCCGAGGGCTCACGCGCCGTGGACTGGACGACGGTGGTGCGCCGACGGCTGCGGGCGGCCGGCCACCCGCACACGCGCGGGTGCGGCAGGACTTCGTGGGAAGCCCCGGGAGACGAGGTCCAGCGGCAGTGTTTCCTCCGCCGGTTCCGCACTGAGTCACACCCGCCAGGGCGGTGCGTCTGCCGGAGAGAGTCCCGCCGGGACGCCTGACGCCGACCGGACGCCGAGAAGGAGTGCCGCCCTGGCGGAACGAAGGGGCCAGGCCGCTCTCACCAGCCCCGCCTTCAGCACAGAGCCGCGGAAGAGGCGGAGTCCACGGCGTCGGCCTCGCAGTCCGTCAGCCAGACGAACTCATGGGGACCGAGTTCGTAGACGGTCCCGCCCTCGGAGTTGAGGGCGGTCCGTACCTCCCCGCACAGGAAGCGGAGCCGTGCGCCTGCACGGTGCAGTTCCTCCGGCGGTTCGAAACTGCACGTCTTCCTGGAGACGTTGTGCACGGCCAGGACACGGCAGCGACCGTCCGCACCGGACCGTACGGCCGCCCAGAGGCCGCTGCCGAGGTCGACCGGGCGGAGCTCGGCGGCCGGGGCGAAAGCCGCGGACGCCGGAGCACGCAGCGGAACGTCTGCGGTCCCCGCCGGAACGCCGACGACGACGGAGCGCAATGCGTCGAGAAGCCGCTGCGGAACCCCCCGTTCCCCCGAGTGCCGGTGTGCTGGAGGAGACGTGCAGGGGACGGAAACGGCGGTGGCATTCACAGCAGGGGCCTTCCTCTCATGGCTGCGCCGGGCTCCTGGCCCAGCAGTTTCAGAACGGTGGGCGCCACGTCCGCCAGGGATCCGTTCTCCGCGAGGGTCTCGCCCGCGGGTTGTCCGGGCGCGGGGACGAGGACGGCCGGAACGGGGTTCGTGGTGTGACCGCCGTACGGACGGGGCTCACCGTCCGGTCCCCTTTTGAGCATCTGCTCTGCGTTGCCGTGATCGCCCACCGCGAGGACCCAGCGCCCCGCCTCGGCCGCGGCGGCGGTGATCCGCGCCATGGCCGCGTCGGTGTGCTCGGCAGCTCGCACGGTCGCCGCGAGATCGCCGGTGTGCCCTACGACGTCGATGTTGGCCAAGTTGGCCACTATAAGGGCGACATCAGCCCGCCCGATGGCTCCGCAGACGGCGTCCGCGACCTTGGTGATGCCCATCTCCGGCCGGCGCCGGTAGTCCGGAGGTTCGGTGCTCTCGATGCGGATGTGCTCCTCGGTCGGCCGCGGGCGTGCGTCGCGGCCGTTGAGGTAGTACGTGACGTGCTCGAACTTCTCCTTCTCCGCGACACGCACCGAGGCCAGCCCCGCCCGGTCGAGCTCGTCGGCGAGCCCGCCGGAGGCACCGGCCCGGCGCACCAGGGGCGGGATCTCCGTCCGGGTGTCGTACTGGGCAAGACTCGCCAGCGCCACCTGCCGACCGGTTCCGGCGAGGTGTGTCGCCAGGGAATCGGCCAACTGCTGGATCCGGTCGCTGCGGAAATTGAAGAAGAGTACGGCGTCCTGGTCGGCCATCGGTGCCGCCGGCCCTCCGTCCGGACCGGTCAGGACACTGGGGGTGACCCACTCGTCTCCTTCCGCCGAGGAACGCACCGCCTCCTCCGGCAGGTCCACCCGCGCTCCGTCCCCGTCAGCCATGGCCAGGACCGCCGCCTCGGTGAGGTCCGCCCTGCCGGACTTGTCCATGGCGTAACCCCGGCCGGTGACGGTGGCCAGACGTCCGGTACCCACGGCTGCGGCGAGGTCCGCCACCCGGGCGAGGTACTGCGCGGCGGTTCCGTCGGCGACATCACGCCCGTCGGTGATGGCGTGGATCCACACCCGCGGTACGCGCTGTGCCGCTGCTACGGCGAGCAGGTCGCGGAGGTGGTCGACGTGGGCGTGGATCTGCCCGTCCGAGCAGAGGCCAATGAGGTGCAGAGCTCCGCCTGCCTCGGCCGTGGCGGCGCACAGTGCGTTCAGGTCGGGGTGGATGCGCATCTCACCGGAGTCGATTCGCTGCTGCACCAGCAAACTGTCGTAGGGAAGAGGACGGCCTGCACCGATGACGAGATGGCCGATCTCGGAGTTGCCGACGGTCCCCGGCAGCAGCCCCACCGCCTCTCCGGACGCCTGGAGCAAAGTGGCGGGGTGCTTCGCCCGCAGTTGATCGAGCACGGGTGTGTGAGCGGCGGCGAGCGCGTTCTCCGGGCCCGGGGGCGCCTGCCCCCACCCATCGAGAACGAGCAGCACTCCGGGTACGCCGTCGGCGCGCCGGCCGCTCACGTGGTGCTCGCCTTCGCCGGGTGAAGCTGGTCCAGGACCTGCCAGAAGGTGGGGAATGACTTGGCGACACAGCCCGGGTCCTTGATGGTCACGCCCTCGGTGCGCAGCCCTGCGATCGCGAAGCTCATGGCGATGCGGTGGTCGTCGTAGGTGTCGATCGCCGCTCCGTGCGGGGTGCCTCCCGTGATGTGCATGGCGTCAGCGGCCTCCCAGACCGTGATGCCCATACGGCGCAGTTCGGTGGTGACCGCCGCGATGCGGTCACACTCCTTGACCCGCAGCGAGGCGATGTTGGTGATGCGTGTGCCCCCCTCGGCGAAGGCTGCCACGACCGCCAGGGTGGGGACGACGTCCGGCATGGCCTCCATGTCGATGTCGATGCCGCGGAGCGGGCCGCCCTTCAGCGTGATGGACCGTTCGCCCACCTGGGCACGGCAGCCCATCCGCTCCAGGACTTCGACCAGACCGACATCGCCCTGCCGGGAACCGGCTCCGATGCCGGGCACGGACACCTCTCCCCCGGAGATCGCCGCAGCCGCCAGCAGGTAGGACATGCCGGAGGCGTCCGGTTCCACGACCACCCGGCCGCCTCGGGGCTGCTGGCCGGCGGGCACGGTGAAACGCCGGTAGCCATCGCGTTCCACTCGTATGCCCATTTCGGCCAGGGCGGTGATCGTCATCTCCACGTAGGGCTTGGAGATCAGGTCGTCCACGACCTCGATCTCGGTGTCCTCCGCGGCCCTGATCGCATTGATCAGCAGGCTCGAGGTGAACTGACTCGAAACCGAGCCGCTGATCCGGGTCCTGCCTCCGCGGAAGGAACCGCCGGTGACCCGGACCGGCGGGGATCCGTTGCCGCGCACGGAGACGGCTTCGACGCCGAGCATCGGCAGGGCGGAGAGCAGGTCGCCCATGGGGCGTTCCTGCATGCGCTGGTTGCCGGTGATGACCGTCGTGCCCTCGGCGTGGCCGGCCATGGAGATCAGGAACCGCAGAGGGGTGCCCGCTCCCCCGACGTAGAGTTCTTCGGCCGGGGCCCGCATGGGCTCTGAGGTGGGTGCCACCCGGATGCTGGAGGATTCCTCGTCGATCTCGGTGCGTACGTGCCCGAACGATGCGATGGCCTCGGAGAAGTACCGGGTGTCGTCCGAGAGCAGGGCTCCCTCGATCACGGTTTCACGACCGCTGAGGGAGGCGATGCCGAGATAGCGGTTCGTGTAACTCTTGGAGCCCAGTGGCCTCACTTCGGCTTCGATGCTCCCGGTCGGCACGACAGTCACCGCGTCCTTTCTCAGACGCGGGTCGGATGTTGCGCTCATGGTTTCTCCAAACTCGCTGGACCGCCTGCGCGAGATTCCGGCATGCGTGGGGACATTCGACAGCAGACCTGAAACACCCTCATCGAGGAACCGGGCAGCTCGTTCGCCCTTCCTCTGTGACCGACTCACGGGCAGCACGTACTTTCCGGTACGGAACCGCCCGCCCTCTGGCCGTTCTCCGACTGAGCCCTTCCCGACCCATCAGCAATCATTAATGGGTTGGAGGGTGGGCGAGTAGTCGAGACTTGGCCATTCGGCGAGCGGACCCGAGCCGACCGCCCGGTTACCGCCCGGAGTGGTACCGCTCTCCAAGCGGGTCCGCGCCGGTGTCCCCGTCCGGCCCCCGGACCGCTGCCCACCGGCCGGCGCGCGGGGCGCCACACCCGAGGCCGGCTCCCCGCACCCGGTGCCGGTCTGCCCATCCACCCTGGCGGATAGGCTCTCAACGCCATCCAAACGCCTGCCCGGACCGCGAGTTACCGGCAGGCACCCGGGATGCGCCTCCGGGACGGCCACCCCGCCACTCCCCATACATCATGGAAGGTTACGCAGAGCGACGGAGGGCATTCGTTCGATCGCCGGAAACATTCGTTCCATGGCTGATTAACCACCCAGCGCGACCAGTTGACCCCGCCAAACATCCAGAATTAACTATTATCAACAATCTCCACTGTTGATATAGCTTGCGACAATCCATCGCGAGGAGCACTCATGCCGCCACCACCGAGGAACCGCGCGGGCGCCGGCGCATCGGCCCGCCACCCCTGGGAACGCAGCCAAGCCCAGGGGCTGGCACCCATCCTGCGGGCCATCGCGGACGAGAACCGCCTCCTGCTGATCCTGCTCCTCGGGCAGCGAGCCCGGACCGTCAAGGAGCTCCAGGAGGCGACCGGCCTGAGCCAGCCGCTTGTGAGCCATCACTTGACCAGCCTGCGCAAGCAGAGTCTGGTCACGGTGACCCAGCACGGACGCACTCATCAGTACGCGTTGTGCTGCGACACCCTCGCCGAGTCCGTGCGCCTGCTACTCGATCTGACGACGGGGAGCTTCCCGGAGCACCCCTCCGAGAACCAGAGCTGAGGGAACGCGCGCGATACCGCACGGAAAACCCGTGACCAACCACTCACACCGTAATCCTCCTGTGAGTTTGGTCACTTCACGCATCATTGTCTTCTGCTTCGACAGCTGTCACTCTAGACGCGCTTCTATGCGGACACGCCGTCCTCACCGAACGGTGTCCTCGCCACAGTGACTTCCGTATCGGCTGCGCCCTTCCTCATCCCGCGCCTACGGAAGCGATGCACTTTGTTCATGGCCCCGGCGACGCTTCTCCCAGCGGAGCCAAGCGGTCCTACCTTGCTTCCGTCGGCGTCACCACACAGGACGATGCCAAGGCGGCGATGCCGCGGGCCCTGGAACGTGTACGCACGACTCCCACGTGTTCTCGGCTCCGGCTCGCCGGCCCGGCTGGTTCCACCCTGCCCCGAGGGTGGGCTGCCGCAGCTCTCGACGGAGAGGAACCACCAGTGCGAGCCAGTACAGCCACACAGGAAACTCCCGGCGGCTTCCCGGAATCGCGGCCCGTCGCCGTCGTCGGGATGGCCGGCCGGTTCCCCGGCGCGCGGAACACCGACGAGTTATGGGAACTGCTGTGCCAGGGCAGTGATGCGATCCGGCAGGTCCCCGCCGAGCGCCACCACCTCCGTGTGCTCTCCGCACAGGCCTCCGGCCAATGGGGCGGTTTCCTCGACCACATCGACGCCTTCGACGCCGAGTACTTCGGGATCTCGCCGCGCGAGGCCAAACGCATGGACCCCCAGCAACGGTTACTCTTGGAAACCGTCCAAGAGGCCATGGACGACGCGGGGTTTCCCGCCGCCCGAGCCGCCGGCTCGATGACCGGTACCTTCATCGGGCAGTTGGGCAGCGACTACTGGCACATGCTGCACCGCTCCCCTTCGGCGCTGGATATTCACAGCATGACCGGCTCCGCCTCCCGCGCCGTGACGTCGGGACGGCTGGCCCACGCCTTCGATCTGCGTGGTCCCAGCCTCACGGTCGACACGGCCGCCTCGTCCTCGCTGATGGCAGTCCACCTGGCCCTGCAGAGTCTGTGGTCGGGTGAGTGCACGACCGCGATCGCCGGCGGTGCCAACCTGGTACTGCTTCCCGAGGACACCGTGATCTTCTCACGGGCCGACATGCTGGCCGCTGACGGTCGCTGCAAGTTCGGCGACGCCTCCGCGGACGGTTTCGTGCGCAGCGAGGGCGTCGGTGCCGTGATCCTCAAACCGCTGGAGCGGGCCCTGGCCGATGGGGACCGGATCCGCGCGGTGATCCTGGGCAGCGCTGCGGGCAACGACGGCCAGAGCAGCGGTTACATGGTCACGCCCGGTGTCACGGGCCAGCAACGGGTTCTGGAACGGGCCTACCGGCACGCCGGCGTGGACCCCGCCGACATCGACTACATCGAGGCCCACGGCACCGGGACGGGTGTCGGCGACCCGGTCGAACTCCGAGCCCTGGCCGCCGTCCTCGGCCCCGGCCGGCCAGCCGATCGGCCGTGCCTCGTCGGCTCGGTCAAGAGCAACATCGGACACACGGAGGCGGCGGCCGGCATCGCGGGACTCATCAAGGCCGTTCTGTGCCTGGAGCACGGACGGGTCCCCGCCAGCCTGCACGTCCGGAAACCCACTCCGGCGATCGCATGGGACCAGGTGCCTCTGCGCATACCACAGGAGACGGTGCCGCTGGCGCCCCAGAGGCGCCCCGCCCTCGCCGGAGTGAGCAGCTTCGGCTTCTCGGGCACCAACGTCCACGTGGTGCTCGGCGCCGTGGAACACGACGGAGCCGCTTCTCCCACACCGGAGCAGGGAGACCGTCCCGAACTCCTCACCCTGTCTGCCCCGGGCCCCGAAGCGCTGACCGACCTGGCCGCCTCCTGGAGCCGGTATCTCGCTCCGGAGGGGAGGGGACGCAGGTACGCCTGGCGCGACATCACCCACAGCGCCGCGGTCCGCCGGCAGCACCACGGCAGCCGGTTGGCCGTCCCGGCGGCCTCCCACGACCAGGCGCTGGCCGCGCTGCGGCAATTCACGGAAGGCGAGCATCCGCCAGGCGCTTCCTTCACCGAGAGCGTGCCGCGGTCCGCTCCCCGGGTCGCCTTCGTCTACCCCGGCCAGGGTGGCCAGTGGATCGGCATGGGCAGACAGCTCCTCTCCTCCGAACCGCTGTTCACCGAGATGATCGAGGCCTGCGACGCGGCGGTCCGGAAAGAAGCGGGCTGGTCCCTGGCCGACCTGCTGCTCCACGGCACTGAGGATCGGCTCACCGAACCGGACGTCATCCAGCCGGCCCTGTGGGCAATGGAGGTCGGCCTGACCGCCCTGTGGCGCTCCTGGGGCGTGGAGCCGGACGTGGTGATCGGGCACAGCATGGGAGAGGCCGCCGCGGCCTACGCGGCCGGGGCTCTGAGCCTGGCCGACTCCGCGGCCGTAATCTGCCGGCGCAGCAGACTCGCCGGACGTCTGAGCGGACAGGGCACCATGGCCTGGGTACGGCTGGACGCGGACGAGGCGGCCCGCACTCTGGCCGGGCACGAGGAACGGGTATGGGTGGCCGCCCGGAACAGTCCCGCCTCCACCCTGCTGTCCGGCGAGCGTGAAGCCCTGGCCGAGATTCTGGACTCCCTGGAACGCCGCGGTGTACCCAACCGCTGGGTGAACGTCGACTTCGCCTCGCACTGTCCCCACATGGAAGCGGTCCGCGACGAGCTGGCGGACGCGTTGAAGGACCTCCGTCCCCGAGCCGGCACCGTGCCGGTGCACTCCACCGTGCTCACCGAGGTCATCGACGGATCCGGCATGGATGCCGCTTACTGGGCACGCAACATCCGGGAACCCGTCGACTTCGCCGGGGCGGTCTCCGGTGAAATCGGTCACGACGGCACACTCTTCGTCGAGGTCAGCCCGCACCCGGTGCTCGTCCACAGCATCCGGGAGATCGCCCGCGGTCTGGGCCGGGAGACGACCGCTGTGTCCTCCCTGCGACGCGGCGAGGACGAGCGCCTCGCCCTGCTCACCTCCCTGGCCGAGCTCAGCACCCACGGTGTATCCGTGAACTGGCCGAACGTGTGCGGCGGCGGCCGGTTCGTTTCCCTCCCCACCACCCCCTGGCGACGCTCCTCGTACTGGCTGGAGGACCACGGGCAGGACCGGGAGACCGCTCCGCATCCGGGGTCCGCCTCCCGGCCGGACCCCGGACAGGCCGCCTCCACGACGGACTCCGCGGCTGCCGGGGTGTGGCTGGTCCTGGCCGACAGCGGCGCGGTGGGACGCAAGCTGGTGCAGGGCCTCCGAGACCGCGGGCACCGCGTCATCGTCGCCACCGCAGCGGCCACCCGGAAGCAGACCGGTGTCGACCGGTACCGCATGAACCCCGACCGACGCGACGATTTCCGCGCTGTCCTCGACGAGGTGTCAAGACAGGGGCCGTGCCTGGGCATCGTCCACCTGTGGGGACTGGACGCCGTCCTGCCCGAGGACGCCACCGCCAAGGAGAACGAGCGGGCCCTCGCTCTCGGTCTCCGCAGCGTGACCCATCTCGTCGACGCCCTGCGCCACGTCGCTTTCCCGACGCCGCCCCGCATCTGGCTGTTCGACCGGGAGCACGGGCCGGCCGGGATCGACGGCCTCCTCGAGGAACTGCACAGCGGTGCCGCGCCCCCGCCCCTGCCGACCGGAGCCGCGAACGGGCACGGCACTGCCGGAGCCCCCCTCCCCGATGGCACGGCACCGGCCGCGGCGCCGCGGGACCCGGCGGACACGCCCGGCGGCACCGCACCTGCGCAGGAGGAGTCGCTGGAGGAAACGCTCGCCGAACAGGTGGGCGAGGTACTCGGGATACGCGGAAGGCGGGTCAGCGCCGACCAGCCCCTCAAACGGATGGGGCTGGACTCCCTGATGTCGGTCGAACTGCGGCACCGTGTCGAGAAGCGGCTGCGAGTCAGCCTCTCCCTGAACGGCCCGCTGGGCGACCACACCATCAGCGACATCGCGGAGGACATCCGTGCCTCGCGTTCCCTGGCTTCCGGTACCCGGCACTGATCCTCACCTCGACCAGGAGGGACTTTAATGAAGACTCCAGGTATCCACCTCACCGGGGTGGGCGTCTGTCTCCCGGACAGTGTCGACGCACGGCAGGCCGTCGCCCAGGGCGACTACGACGCCTCGGACTACGAGTGGTACGGCTGGACGGGCGCTGCCGTGGCCGGCGAGACGCCGGCTCCCGATATGGCCGTGGCAGCTGCCCGGCAGGCTGTGTCCCGGTCCGGCCACCCCGCCTCGGACATCGACCTCCACCTGCACGCCGGTTTCTTCGACCAGGGACCGGAGGGTTGGTCGCCCCAGCACTACATCCTCCGCCACATCACCGACCGGGACATCCCTGCCTTCTCCGTCTGGCAGGCCTGCAACGGCCTCGTCGGCTCCCTCGAACTGGCGGCCTCGTACCTGCTGGCCTCCCGGGGAAGGACGGCCGCCCTGCTCACCGGTGCCGACAACGTGGGCACGCCGAACTACAACCGCTGGGACTTCGGCATCCAGAACGGTGTCCTCGGCGACGCCGCCAGCAGCCTGATCCTCTCCAAGCGCGAGGGGTTCGCCCGCCTGTTGTCCGTCACCTCCGCCTCCACCGCCGAGGTCGAGGAGCAGTACCGGGGTGCGGAACCTCTCTTCCCCCCGTCTTTGACCGTTGGACGGCGCATGAACATGAAGGAGCGCTTCGCAGCCCGCCAGAATGTGGAGGAGACGGTCGCGGAAGTGGTGCAGCGGCAGGGCGAGTTGCGCACCCACATCGCCCTGCAGGCCTTGGCCGAAGCAGACATCGACGTCACGGACGTGACACGCGTGACGCATGTCTTCACCGGCCAGGAGAGCTACCTGAAGGTAATCCTCGACCCCATCGGCATCGACACCGACCGCGGCCTTCTGGAATTCGGCCGCCGCCTCGGGCACCTCACCGTCAACGACCAGATCGTCGGTCTGGAACATCTGGTGACCACCGGGCAGGTGGGGCCCGGAGACCATGTTCTGCTCATCGCGCACGGTGGCGGAGTGTCTCTGAGCTGTGCCGTGGTCCGGATCGAATCCCCGCCCGCGTGGGTGCGATGACCGCCCCCGTCCAACCATCTGGAACCCACCCGTACGTCCGCCCGGCAAGGAGACCTTATTGTGATCACAGCCCATGATTTCTGCGACACGCTCGAAGAGCGCGGATTCACCGTATCCAGCGGCGTACCCTGCTCGCACTTCGGCGGGCCGATCGCGCTGCTCAGCCGGCACCGAGGCAGGTACGTGCCGGCCGCCAACGAGGGCAGCGCGCTGGCCGTCGCCGCCGGTCTCTCGCTGGCCGGGCGCCGCTCCTACGTCATGCTGCAGAATTCGGGGCTGGGGAACCTCATCAACCCGCTGACCTCCCTGGTCATGACCTACCGTGTCCCCGTCCTGACCTTCGTGAGCCTGCGCGGCTGGCCGGACCCGGCGAGCGACGAGCCACAGCACGAGGTGATGGGCCCCCTGTGCCACCCGTTGCTCGACCAGCTCGGCGTCCCGCACTGGACACTGCGTGCGGAGGACGGCGCCGAGCGGTTCCGCACCGTCCTGGACGCCGCCCTGAGCGAGTTCGAGAACGGCCTCCCCCCGTTCGTCCTGGTCGAGCGAGGGGCCGTGGGCAAGGCGCCGGACGCAGCGACGGACACCGGCGACCACCGAGGGCTGGCCGCCGCCGAGGCGGTCAGGATCGTCAAGGAGCTGGCCAAGGACGCAGCCCTCGTCGCCACCACCGGCTACACGTCGCGAGAGGTCTTCGCGGAGGGCGACGGCCCGGAGAACTTCTACATGCAGGGGTCGATGGGGCACGCCTCCGCCCTCGCGCTGGGCGTCGCCATGGCGAAGCCGGAGCGCACCGTGGTGGTGCTGGACGGAGACGGCGCGGCGCTGATGCATCTGGGCACCATGTCGGTCATCGGCGATCAGGCACCGGCCAACCTCGTCCACGTCATTCTGGACAACGGCGTCCACGAGTCCACCGGCGGGCAGCGCACCACCTCGCGCACCACCTCGTTCACCGCGATCGCCCAGGCCACCGGGTACCGGCGGGCATGGGAGTGCGAGACACCGGACGAACTCGACAACTGCCTGCGCAGCGCCCTCAACACCGACGGACCGCACCTGTGCGTGGTCCGCACCCGTCCGCGCTCCGGCGCCGTTCCGCCACGCGCCACCAGCGCTCTGTCTGCCGGGGAGATCAAGGAGCGCTTCACGAGGACGCTTACCGAACAGGATGCCTGACCCTTTCCGTCCGAAAAGCTCCAGGAGGCGTGGACCATGGCAAGAATTCTGATGCTGCACGGAAGCCCCTCGACCCGCTCACGGACCGAAGCCATGCTCCGGCACGTCGAGAGGTGGCTCGCCGACGAGGGACATACGGTACGGAGCATCGCCGTACGCGAGTTGCCGTCGGCCGCGCTGCTCGGCGCGAACAGCGACGACCCCGGGATCCGGGCAGCGGTCCAGGCGGTCGAGGAGGCCGACGGTGTCATCGTGGCGACTCCCGTCTACAAGGCGGCCTACAGCGGCCTGCTGAAAGTACTTCTCGATCTGCTGCCGCAGTACGCGCTGGCAGGCAAGACGGTGCTCCCGCTCGCCACCGGAGGGACCTCCGCCCACGTCCTGTCCATCGACTACGCCCTGCGGCCGGTGCTGACCGCTCTGGGGGCGGACCACGTCCTGCGCGGCTACTTCGTCCTGGATCGTCTGCTCACCCCGCAGGAGGGCGGGGAGGTGTCCATCGCCCCCGAGGCGGCTTCTCACCTCGCCGGCCTGGTCTCCCAGTTCTCCTCACTGCTGTCTCTCACGCCTCCCCTCCCCTCCACCTCGGCGCTCAGCCCCCTGTCCTGACCACCGGTCCGCGGGGGCACGGGAGACTGGGTGCCGCCCGGCCCTCCCTCAGATCGGAGAAACATGAGCATCACCTTCCACTGGTTCCTCCCCACCTACGGGGACAGCCGCCACTTCGTCGGTGGCGGACACGGTCTGGACCTGGCCAAGGTGGGCGATGAGCGCGATGCGTCCATCGGCTACCTGACCCAGATAGCCCGGGCGGCCGAGCAACTCGGGTTCGCCGGTGCGCTGACCCCGACCGGGTCCTGGACCGAGGACGCCTGGCTGACCACGGCCATGCTCGCCCAGACCACCGAACGGCTGAAGTTCCTCGTCGCCTTCCGGCCCGGGTTCGTCAGTCCGACCCTGGCGGCGCAGATGGGCGCCACGTTCCAGCGGCACTCGGCGGGCCGTCTGATGATCAACGTCGTGGTCGGCGGTGAGAGCTGGGAGCAGCGCGCCTACGGGGACTTCCTTGACAAGGACGGGCGGTACCGCCAGGCCGACGAGTTCCTGGAGGTCGTCCGCGGCCTGTGGGAGGGCAGGACGGTCGACTTCGAAGGTGAGCACGTGCGGGTGCAGGGTGCCCGGCTGTCCCGGCTGCCCGATCCGGTGCCCGAGATCTACTTCGGCGGTTCCTCGGCCGCGGCGGGCGCTGTGGCGGCCCGCCACGTGGACAGCTACCTGACCTGGGGGGAGCCCCCCGCCCAGGTCGCCGAGAAGATCGCGTGGATCCGGGGCCTGGCCGAGCGGAACGGGCGCGCCCCCCGGTTCGGCCTGCGGATCCACGTGATCACCCGCGACAGGTCGGAAGAGGCTTGGGCAGTGGCCCAGGGGCTGCTTGACGACTTCGACGAGGCCACCATCCGGAACGTCCAGGAGGGCCTGCGGCGCAGCGAGTCCGAGGGACAGCGCCGGATGCTGGCCCTGCACGGCGGCAGTGCCGACCGCCTGGAGATCTACCCCAACGTCTGGGCCGGGATCGGACTTTTCCGGGGCGGCGCCGGCACGGCACTGGTGGGCAGCCACGAGGAGGTGGCCGACCGCATCGCCGAATACCACCGGGCCGGGATCGACGAGTTCGTTCTCTCCTCCCACCCGCACCTGGAGGAGGCCTACTGGTTCGGTGAGGGGGTCATGCCCAGGCTGCGTGCGGCCGGGCTGTGGTCCCACCCCACGGCCCGGCCGGCCGGACAGGCCGACCGGGCCGACACCGTGCTCGCCGGATGAGGAGTCCGTCCCGGATCAGCTGCCGGTGGCCTGCTTCCATGCCTGCAGGTAGGTGCCCAGTTCCTTGTCGATGGTCTTCCAGTCGGGCGTGAAGATCTCCACACCCTTCATGGCTTCCCGTGCCCGTTCCGCGTACTCCCCCTTGGGGGCCACGTCGGTGCGGGCCGGGAAGCCGCCACCCGAGTCGCTGATCAGTTCCTGGGCCTCGGTGCTGAGCAGGTAGTCCAGAAGCTTCTGCGCGTTCTCCCGCTGCGGACCGCCCTTGACCAGACCCGCGGCGTAGGGCAGGGAGAAGGACGTGGGCGCCTTGCCCTCGGCGGCCGGGAAGAAGATGCTCTGGTTGGGCATGGCCCGGCGGTTGGCGAAGCTCATCTGGACGTCGCTGTTGGCCACCAGTAGCTCGCCCTTGTCCACCTTGGGCACCAGGGCACCGGTGGAGGCCGACGGACCGACGTTGTTGGCCTGGAGCCTCTTCAGGTAGTCCATCGCCGGTTCCAGGCCGCCGAAGTCGTGCATGCTCTTGATGACGACGGCGGTGCCGTCGCCAGCCACACCGGGGGTGGAGTACTGCAGCCGTCCCCGGTACTTACTGTCCAGGAGGTCCTCCCAAGTCCGAGGCGGCGCGTCGAGTTCCCGGGTGTTGTAGATGAAGCAGAAGTAGTTCTTCACCACGGAGGTCCACATACCTTCGGCCTCCTTGTCGTCATTCGCCACGTGCTCGGAACCGGCGGGGCGGTACGACTCCAGCAGACCTCGGCTCTGCGCCTGCTGGATGAAGGGGGGCAGTGTGATGATGATGTCGGCCTGTGTGTTGTTGCGTTCGCGCGTCAGCCGCTGCACCACCTCGCCGGAGCCGCCTTCGACGTAGTTGACCCTGATGCCGGTCCGCTTCTCGAAGTCCTTGAAGGCCTTGTCGTAGAAGCCGTCCCCGCTCTGGTACTTGAGGCCGTCGGCACTGTAGACGGTGACCTCGTCGATACCGGACTCCCCTCCGCAGGCGGTGGCCAGGAGTGTCAGGACGAGGGCACCCGCGGCCCTTGCGAGGATCTTTTGACGCATGGTGATTCCTTCTCTTCTCGATGGGCCTGCCGGCCCGGGAACGGGAGTCGCCGAGGGGCCGGTTCAGCGGTGGGAGGCCCGGGTGCGGAGACGGTTGAGGAGCAGCAGCACCAGCAGAGTCGTGGTCATCAGCAGGACCGCCTGGGCCGACCCGATGAAGACGAGGCCCCGGTTGGTCGCCGCGTAGATGGCCACGGGCAGCGGGAGCCAGTCCGGCGGGTAGAGCATCATGGTGGCGCTCAGCTCCCCCATCGACAGCGCGAAACACAGCGCGACCGCAGCGCTCAGTGAGGGGAGCAAGAGGGGCAGTTTGACCCGCCACAGCACGTATCCGGGGGAGCCGCCCAGACTCGCCGCGCTCTGCTCGAACACCGGGTCCAGGCGGACCAGCGCGGCGGCGACCGACTGGTAGGCGAAGCCGGTGACCAGTACGGCGTGCGCCATGACGACGATGCCGGGCGTGCCGTTCAGCAGTACGGGAGGACGGCTGAAGGCCACCAGCAGGGCGAGGCCGACCACCACGGACGGAACCGCCACGGGCAGCATGAACAGGCTGTCGGCGAGACGCCGCATGCGGGTCATGCCGTGGATGACGATGGCAGCCCATGTTCCCAGGACCAGGGCGATCAGCGAGGCGGCCGTGGCCGTGAGCAGCGACGTGACGAGCGCGTCGAGGGCGTCGCCCGAGGTCACCGTGCGGTACTGCTCCACGGTTGGTCCCGACGGCAGGGCGCCGCTCCAGTTGGTGGCGAAGGAGGCCGCCAGGATCACGACGAACGGCAGGGCGAACAGCGGCAGGACCAGCAGGGCGAACCCCGCGTGTACCAGCCTGCGGGCCAGTGGGCTATAGACCAGCACGGTGACCTCCCGAGGCGCGGCTCGCCCCGGCTCGGTACAGGAGGTAGAGGGACACGGACAGGGCCACACTGACGACGGCGACCACGCAGGCGGCCGGGTAGTCGTAGTCGAGGATCGCCTTGGTGTAGACGAGAAGGGGCAGGGTCACCACGTCCTTGGCCCCGGTGAACAGCACGATCCCGAAGTCGTTCAGGCTCATGACCAGTACCAGGGAACCACCGGCGACCAGCGCGGGGAGCGCCTCCGGCAGGATCACCTGCCGGATGATTCTGAGGGGCCGGGCGCCGAGGGAGGCCGCGATCTCGAGTTGTGAGGTGTCCACCTGGGAGAAGGCGGCCAGCAGCGGACGCATCACGAAGGGAGTGAAGAAGGTGATCTGTGCCAGCAGCACGCCCCAGGGGGTGGTGAGGAAGTCCACCGGGCCGCTGCTCGTCCCGGTGACATCGGCCCAGACTCCGTTGACCATGCCGGCCGACCCGTAGACGAACACCAGGGCCAGCGTGATGAGGAAGGAGGGGAAGGACAGGAAGATGTCGATGAACCGGCCGATGAACCTGGACGCGGTGAAAGGTATGAAGGCGATCACCAGGGAGAGGCAGAACCCTAGGACGACACACCCCGCGGTAGCCCCGAGGCCGATGTACACCGTGGTGAGCAGGGCCCTGCGGAAGGCCTCGGAGTCGAAGGTCGTCTGGTAGACCTCCAGCGATCGTCCACCCGCCTCCGGCGAGAAGGACTGCAGCAGCACGAGCGCCAGTGGGTAGAGCAGCGTGAAGGCCAGGCAGAACAGGGGTGGAAGGAGCCACAGTGCCGCCCGGGACCTGCGGCGGGCCGGAGCGGAAGGGCGTGGAGGCGGTTGCGGCGGGACGACCTGGTGGAGCCTGGGCGGAGCGTCGACGGGCATCAGGCCGGTCTCCCGATTCCTTGGGGCACGGGCACGGCAGCGGCATCGTCCGGTTTCGCCGGAAGCAGGACGGCGTCCTCCGGCGCGAAGGCCAGGGTGACGGTGTCCCCGCCTCTGAGCGGTTCACGCAGCTCGGCGACATCGGCCACCACGGGCGCACTTTCTCCGATGTCCAGGTACAATCGGTAGGTGGCGCCTCGCCACTGCACTTCGGTGACCGCCCCCTGCAAGAAGTTGCCGGTCGGCCGGTCGGCGAGCCGCATGCAGTGGGGGCGGACGCACACCATCAGTTCCGCACCCCGGGAAACGGGTTCGTGAGCGGTGACGAGCAGCCCGGTACCGTTGTGCTCCACCTCGGCGAGTCCGGGGGCAGCATCCGCTCGGACCACGACCGGCAGCAGATTGGCGCCACCGATGAAGGTGGCGGTGAACTCGTTCTCCGGCTTCCGGTACAGCTGCTGCGGCGTCCCGCAGCCGACGAGGCGGGCGTCCCTCATGACCGCGATGCGGTCGGCGAGCGTGAGCGCCTCCACCTGGTCGTGCGTCACATACAGTATGGAGACGTCCGGGAGTTCCCGGTGCAACCGGGCCAGCTCCGCCAGCATCCCCGACCGCAGTTGCGCGTCGAGCGCGGAGAGCGGCTCGTCCAGCAGAAGCACCCTGGGGCGGATGGCCAGGGCCCGTGCGATGGCCACTCGCTGTTGCTGGCCTCCCGAGAGCTCCCGCGGATAGCGGTGGGCGAACTCCTCCATACCCGTCATCCGCAGTGCCTCACGCACTCTGTCGGGTATCTCCGCACGCGCCGCTTTCTGCGCCTTCAGCCCGAACGCCACGTTGTCCGCCACGCGCATGTGAGGAAAGAGCGCGTACTGCTGCACCACCATGCCGATGCCCCGGCGGTGGGGCGGCAGATCGGTGACGTCCTGGCCTCCGATGAACACCCGTCCCCTGCTGGGAGTGGCGAAGCCGGCGACGGCGCGCAGCGCTGTGGTCTTACCGGACCCGGAAGGCCCGAGCAGCGCCATGACCTCACCGGGATGGACCGTCAGGTCGAGTGAGTCCAGGACCGTCGCGGTGCCGTAGGCGACCGAGACCGACTGGAAGCGTATGCCGGAGCGTGGTGTTTCGCTGCGGCTCTCCCCCTGTGGCGCAGGGGCCGGCCGGTGTGTGACTGGAGTGGACACGATTCCCCTTGGATCGAGACGGCGGGCGGAACATCGTGAACCGCGGAAGGTCACGAATCAGCCGTGCGACGGCCTCCTCCACCCCGGGAACTCCGGACGGTCGGGGCGTGGGCCACGGTGTCCGACGGAACCGGCCGCACATGGGCGGGGTGTGTGCCCTGCCCGGCGAGGAGAAGACCCGTTCCCGGCTCTTCTCTCTTCCTGAACGCCCCGTACGGCCCGCATCCGCAGCGTCTTCGGCCAGACGGAATCACGGGCATTCGCACACCTGGCACCCCCTCCCACCAGGAATTCATCAGCAATCATTCATGGATCGCCCGGTACTGTACAGGCTGGCATCGGCCATGGACGGAGAGTCCGCCAAGCGGCTCCGAGCCCGCGCGAGCCCGTGCGCAGCCGCCGCCGAAAGAGCGATCGCGGCTGGATATCACCTGGCAGCACGACGAACACGGGCCCGGCAAGCGCACACCGCACCACCCTCAAGAGGTCCGACCCCAGGACGTGAAACGTCACTGCATGTGGCCGAATCCGCACCCTTGCAGAACTCCAGCGGCAGAGCCTTCGCCACCGGCTCACCGGAACCCACCTTGACACCAATGAATATTGTTGATATCAATCTACTTATGAATGAAGTGCTAGGCGTCCGGCTTCTGCCGCCGACGGAGCTGTCGAACCGGGATCGGGCCCGCCTGCTCGCTCCCCTGTTGAAGGTGCTGGCCGACGAGAACCGGCTCACCATCACCCTTCTCCTGGCCGAACGGCCTCGGACCGTGAAGGAACTGCAGACCGCCACCGGGCTGAGCCAGACCCTGGTCAGCCACCACCTGGCGACACTGCGGGACCAGCAACTGGTCACGTCCTCGCCGCGCGGCCGCGCCAACGTCTACACCCTGTGCTGCGAGCAACTCGGCACTCCCGTACGATGGCTCGCCACTCTCGCCGCACTGACCCCCGAGGGTGCGGCCGCCTGCTGCGAAGGCGCGTGGTCCAGTGAATAGCTGGGGGGAGACCGCGCAGACCTTCGGGATCATCGCGGTCGAGCTGGTCGTACTCTTCCTCGCGATCTCGTTCCTGGTCGCACTGCTCAACCGACGGGTGGGTTCCAAACGGATACAGGGATGGCTGGCCGGCGGCCGCGTGGTCGGCCCCCTGAAAGGCGTCGCCTTAGGAGCGATCACCCCGTTCTGCTCATGCTCCACACTGCCGATGCTGGCGGGCATGCTCAAGGCGGGCGTACCCTTCGTCACCGCCGCGAGCTTCCTGGTCGCCTCTCCGCTCCTCAACCCCATCATTCTGGTGGCGGTGGCGGCGCTTTTCGGGCTGCCGATCATGCTCGGCTACGCCGCGGTGGCGCTCGTGGGAAGTCTGGTCATCGCCGCCGCCTGGGATGCCCTCGGCCTGTCCCGCCACGTCAAGCGGGTACGCGTCGAAGGCGAGAAGGAGGAGGAGCCGTGGGCGGGCCTACGCGCGGAGATGCCCGGCGCCTGGCGTTCGGCCCGTTCGGACTTCCGGCCGCTGGTCATCCCCCTGCTGCTGGGCGTCAGCGTGGGCGCCTTCATCTACGGCGCCGTACCCGAATCGTTCCTCACCGGCTTCGCCGGACCGGACAATCCCCTGGCCGTACCCGTCGCCGCAGCGATCGGCATCCCCCTCTACATTCGCACGGAAGCGGCCCTGCCGATCGGACTCGCCCTCTCCGAGACCGGTATGGGCATCGGAGCAATCTTCGCACTCATCATCGGCGGTGCCGGAGCCAGCATTCCCGAGGTCAGCATGCTGACCGCGATCTTCAAGCCACGCCTGGTGGCCGCTTTCGTGGGCTCCATCCTCGCCATGGCAGTGGCTGGAGGCTTCATCATCCCGTTGTTCGCGTGAGTTGACCCGCCCGCACGGCGGGTCCCCACAGTTCTGGGGCGGGGGGGGGGGGGCCCGCGCGCGCGGCGGGCGCGCCCCGCCCCCCCGCCGGGCCGTCGCCC
>NZ_JBXUOY010000067.1:0-21234 GCF_057196705.1 Streptomyces sp. ATLC9
GCACGCCACCGCGCCGCGCGGGAAGGCAGGGGGAAGCGTCGATCCGGGAGTCAGGACACTGGCCTGTCGCGGGCCCGTTCCGAGGAGCGCGGACTCCCCAGGAGGCTTCACGTGAAAGAGGCGCGCGACCGGTGCCGTACTCCCTTTCACCCTCGTCTCGGATGAACGTAGTATCAGCTGGTCATCACCGCGACGGGAGACAGGAAGCCGGTGCGAATCCGGCACGGTCCCGCCACTGTGACCGGGGAGTGCACCCCTTGAGCACGCCACCGCGCCGCGCGGGAAGGCAGGGGGAAGCGTCGATCCGGGAGTCAGGACACTGGCCTGTCGCGGGCCCGTTCCGAGGAGCGCGGACTCCCCAGGAGGCTTCACATGTCCACCCCTGCGCACACCCGTTTCCCCTCACCCGCACGCCGGTCGCCCGCCCGGCGCCGCGTCCCGCGCACCGCGGCCGTGGTCCTGTCGGCGGCCCTGCTGGCCGCGGGCTGCGGCTCCTCCGGCGACACCTCACGAGGCCGCGGGGCCGCGTCGGCGCCGGCCGAGGGCTTCCCCGTCACCGTCGACAACTGCGGTGTGGAGACGACGTACGACAGGCCGCCGTCGCGGGTGGTCACCATCCACCAGCACCCGGCGGAGCTGATGCTCGCCCTCGGTCTGAAGGACCGCATGGTGGGCACCGCCTTCCCCGACTCCGCCCCTCTGCCCGAACTGAGGGAGGACTACGAGTCCATCCCCGAACTGGCGGAGAGGGAGCCCTCGTTCGAGATGGTCCTCGACGCCGAGCCGGACTTCGTCTACGGCGGCTACGGCAGCGCCTTCGCCGAGAACGAGGGCCGTTCCCGTAAGGCGTTCGCCGACGCCGGCATCGACACCCACCTCAACCGCGAGTACTGCGGGAAGAAACGGGTGACGATGGAGGACACCTACGCCGAGATCCGCACCGTCGGCGAGATATTCGGCGTCTCCGGCCGGGCGGAGGAACTGGTCGCCGATCTGAGGGGGCGGATCGAAGAGGCCGCCGCGGCCGTCGAGGACGAACCCCGGGTGCCCGTCTTCGTCTACGACAGCGGCGACAAGACGGCCTTCACCGCGGGCGGCAGGAGTCTGGGCAGCGAACTGATCCGGCTGGCCGGGGGCGAGAACGTCTTCGCCGACCTCGACGACGTCTTCGGCGACGTCTCCTGGGAGCAGGTCGTCGAGCGCAGGCCGGAGGTCATCGCCGTCTACGACTACGCCGGCGCCGGAAGCGTCGAGCGGAAGAAGGAGTTCCTGCTCTCCCGGCCCGCCCTCGAAGACGTGCCCGCCGTCCGGAACGAGCGGTTCGTCGTCCTGCCGCTGACCGCGACCCTGGTGGGCATCCGCTCGGCCTACGCGGTGGAGGACCTGGCCCGCGGGCTGCACCCCGAGAACTTCCGGTGACGGCTCCGGCCGCGAGCGCGCCCGCCGACGCGGCCGTGCGGCGTTCCCCACGCGGCGGGAGGCGGGCGGGCCGGAGATCCCTGGCCACCACCCTGCTCGTCCTCGTCGCCCTGCTGGTGGTCTCGGCCACGGCCGGTCTGGCCATCGGCTCGGTGCGGGTGCCGCCCGGTCAGGTGTGGGGCATCGTGACGCACGCGCTGGGCGCCGACTGGCAGGTCCCCGACTGGTCGCGGGCGCGGGAGACCATCGTGCTGGACGTGCGGGCGCCGCGCGTGCTGCTCGGCGCGGTGACCGGCGCCGGCCTCGCGGTGATCGGCACCGCCCTGCAGGCCCTGGTCCGCAACCCGCTCGCCGAGCCGTATCTGCTGGGGGTGTCCTCGGGGGCGTCCCTCGGCGCCGTCGCCGTGATCGTGTTCGGGGTGACCTGGCTGGGACCGGTGTCGCTGTCGGCCGCCGCCTTCGCGGGCGCGCTCGGCGCGCTGCTGCTCGTCTACGCCACCGCCCGCACCGGCGGACGCATCACCTCCTCGCGGCTCGTCCTGTCCGGAGTGGCGATCGCGGCGGTGCTCACCGCGCTGCTGAACCTCCTGCTGCTCACCACCGACCGGGGCAACGAGGCCCGCGCGGTCCTGGCCTGGACCCTCGGCGGCCTCGGCGGTGTCGGCTGGGGCACTCTGTGGCTGCCCGGCGCGGCCCTGCTCCTGGGCACCACCGTCCTCGTCGTACAGGCCCGCAACCTGAACCTGCTGCTGGCCGGCGAGGAGGCGGCCACCACGATGGGGCTGGACGTGGCCCGGTTCCGCGCCCGGCTGTTCGTCCTGCTCTCCCTGGTGACCGGCGTGCTGGTCGCGGCGGCCGGGCCGATCGGCTTCGTCGGCCTGATGATGCCGCACATCGTGCGTCTGTTCGTCGGCGGCGACCACCGCCGGGTGCTGCCGACGGCGGCCCTCGGCGGTGCGGTCTTCCTCGTCTGGGCCGACATCGCCGCGCGGACGGTCGCCGCCCCGCTGGAGATCCCGGTCGGCGTCCTCACCGCCCTGTGCGGCGGGCCCTTCTTCCTGTGGCTGCTGCGCCGGGACGCCCGGCGGGACACCGACCGGGGAGCGGCATGAGTGCGACCGACCTGCGCGTCGACGGCGTCACGCTCACCGCGGGGGCCCGGCACCTGGTGCGGGAGGTCTCCCTGACCGCCCGTCCGGGCGAGACCATCGGGCTCGTGGGGCCCAACGGCAGCGGCAAGTCCAGCCTGCTGCGCGCCGTCTACCGTGTCCTGCGCCCCGACGCCGGCCGGGTCCGCGTCGACGGCGAGGACGTCTGGTCGCTGCCGGCGCGGCGGCTGGCCCGTACCGCGGCCGCGGTGGTGCAGGAGCCGGCGGCCGACTTCGACCTCGCCGTCCGCGAGGTCGTCGCCATGGGCCGCACCCCGCACAAGCGTCTGCTCGACGGCGACACTCCCGAGGACACCCGTCTGATCGAGTCGGCGCTCGCCGCGGTGGGCGCCGGCGATCTGGCCGGCCGTCCCTTCGGCCGTCTCTCCGGCGGCGAACGCCAGCGGGTGCTCATCGCCCGCGCCCTGGCCCAGCAGCCCGCCCTCCTCGTGCTGGACGAACCGACCAACCACCTGGACGTCCGCCACCAGCTCGAGGTCCTGGGCCTGCTGCGCCGCCTCCCGGCCACCGTGCTGGTCGCCCTGCACGACCTCAACCTGGCCGCGTACTACTGCGACCGCCTCTACGTCCTCAGGAACGGCGAGGTCAACGCCTCGGGTCCGCCCGCGGAGGTCCTCACCCCCCGGCTGCTGGCCGAGGTGTACGGGGTGGCCGGCGAGGTGGTCCTCCACCCCCGTACCGGCAGGCCCCACATCACCTTCCTGCCCGGGGAGGCCGCGCCGGGCGCGGAGGAAGCCCTGGGAGCCCGTCGGCCCGGCGGCGCCGGCTGACGCGGCTTCTCCCGCCGCCCCCTCGCACCGTCTCCCTCAGGACGCGTCCTCCCCGTCGCGCACCGCCGCCCCGCCGGCACGGGGCGCGGGGCGCAGACGGTGGGCGACGGCCGCGATGACGGCGAGCAGCACGGCCAGTCCCACCCACACCTGTGTCTGGGTGACGTTCAGGCCGGCGCCGGTGACGCCCGGGGTGCGGCCCCCGTCACGGCCGGTCGCGGCCACCACCAGCAGGCCCACCACGACGGCCGCGGCCGCGGGCCGGCCCCGCAGAACGGCCGCCACTGGGAGCCCGCCCCGCCCCCATGGGGCGTCGCGCAGGTGCAGGCGCTCACCGCGCCGCGCGGGAGCCAGCAGCCGGATCAGGAGCAGGGCCGCGACGGGCAGCTGGAGGAGCCAGACCGTGGTGCGGAAGGCCCCGTCGTACCAGATGTTGGTGCCGTACAGCAGGGTGTGCCAGACGCTGAGGACGTAGACGACGACGACGAAGCGGTGCAGGGCCCGCCACATGCGGGAGCCGGTGGCCTGGCGCAGGTAGAAGGCCAGGCCGAGCGGGATGGCGAGGTAGAGGGCGAGCAGGCCGATCAGGATGGCGATCCGGCCGGTTCCGGAGGAGTAGACGCCGGGGACGAAGACCTCGGCGAAGGAGGTTGTCAGACGTCCCGCCCAGCCCGCCCCGTCCTCGTTCGCGCGCACCAGTTCGGCGAAGAACAGGGCGGCGTGCGCGAACATCAGGCCGATGGTGGTCAGGCTGGTGGTGCGGTGCCAGCGCTCGATCCGCGCCGCAGGCAGTCGCAGCCGCCCCGGTGCGGCACTCGACCTGACCAGGCCCAGTATGACCGTGATCCAGGACCACAACAGGGCGGACCAGCCGAACGCCTGGCACAACCAGTACATCCAGTACCGGTCGGCGTCCGACAGGTCGGGCATCACCTGGAGCGTCATGGAGGCGCCGGACTCCACGCGCGCGTACAGCAACGCGAAGACGCCCGCGGTGACGACCAGTGCGGCGGTGGCGTCGGGCACCGCCGCCCGCAGGTCCGCCCGCAGCGCGGGCCGGTCGAAACGTTTCCGGTGATACGTCGGGGCGGAAGTCTGCGGCATGGTGGGCACGTCCTTCTCCTGTGGGGGTGGGAGAGAGCACCGGCCCGGCCGGGAAGCGGTCGGGCACCGGGTCCGGGCAGTGCGCCCCGAGACTAACCACAGCCGGGCTCCCCGGAAAGGCCCGGCGACCGCCGCGGGACCGCCGCCGCCCCCGACACCACGCCGGAGCGGTCCGGCGTGCCCCGGCCGGTCGCGTCCGGCCGGGGCCGGTGGCGCCTCCGTGCGGGCGTCGGCGGAGGGCACGGGCGCGCCAGCCGCACGGCAGGTCTCCCCGGGACGGAGGAAGACCTGCCCCTCCGTCCCGAAGAGGTCGGTCACCAGGAGGACTTGGTGACTCCGGGCAGGAATCCCGCATGGGCCTGCTGCCGCATCCGCACCCGGGAGAGCCCGAACTTCCTCAGGTGGCCGCGCGGGCGGCCGTCCACGGCGTCGCGGTTGCGCACCCGGGTCGCGCTGGCGTCACGCGGCTGGCGCCGCAACTCGGCCAGCGCGGCGGCGCGTTCGTCCTCGGTGGAGGAGGGGCGGCGGATGATCCCCTTCAGTTCCGCGCGCCGGGCCGCGTACCGCTCGACGGTCTCCCGCCGCTTGTCGTTCTTGGCGATCTTGCTCTTCTTCGCCATCAGACCTTTCCCCCCCTTGCGCGGATGCGGGCCACGGCGGCCTCGATGCCGATGGCGTCGACGGTCTTGATGCCCTTCGCACTGAGGGTGAGCCGGACGTGGCGCCCCTCACCGGGCAGCCAGTACCGCTTGCGCTGGATGTTGGGGTCGAAGCGGCGGGAGGTGCGCCGGTGGGAGTGGGAGATGTTGTTGCCGAAGCCCGGCTTGGCGCCGGTCAGCTGGCAGTGGGCGGACAAGGGGGGTCCTTCCTGTCGGTGCGGACGGCTCCCTTTTCGATAATGGAAACCATTGTCATATACTAGCGCCATGGCACGCAGCGAACTCCGCCCGGTCATCAAGCTCCGCTCCACCGCGGGGACCGGCTACACCTACGTCACCCGCAAGAACCGCCGCAACGACCCCGACCGCATGGTCCTGCGCAAGTACGACCCCCTCGCCCGCCGCCACGTCGACTTCCGCGAGGAACGCTGAACCCCGTCCCGGCCCCGACCCCACGACACGAGGACACCACCGTGAAACCCGGAATCCATCCCCCGTACCGCCCCGTCGTCTTCCGCGACAGGAGCGCCGGCTTCGCCTTCCTCACCCGCTCCACCATGACCGGTGACAAGACGATCGAGTGGGAGGACGGCAACACCTACCCGGTGGTCGACGTCGAGATCTCCTCGGCGAGCCACCCCTTCTACACCGGCACCCAGCGGGTCCTGGACACCGCCGGACGCGTGGAGCGCTTCGAGCGCCGCTACGGCTCGCGCGGGGCCCGGCGATGACCGTGGAGCCACGGCTGCCCGTCGTGATCGTCGCCGGGCTGCACGCCGACGCCCGCCGCGAGGTCGTGGAGCGGCTGCTGCGCGCCGTGCCGGGCTGCGTGGCCCTCCACCACGACCTGTCCGGCGCCGCGGACGGCACGGTGGTGCGCACCGTGCGCGACGCCTCGGGCGAGCTGTCCCGCGGCGAGGCGCCCCTGGTCGACGACTGCGCCTGCTGCGCGCTGCGCGAGGACCTGATCCCGGAGCTGGAGCGGCTGGCCGACGGCGGCGCGGCCCGGCTGGCGGTCGTCGAGCTGTGGGACTCCGTCGAGCCGAAGGGCATGGCCGAGGCCGTCGCCGCCCACGGCCACGACACACTGGAGCTGACCGGCGTCGTCACCGCCGTCGACCCCGCGCTCGTCCTGCCCTGTCTGGCATGCGGCGACGACCTGGCCGAGGCCGGTCTCGCCGCGGCCGCCACCGATCAGCGCACGGTCGCCGACACCTGGGCGCGGCAACTGGAGTACGCCCCCGTGCTCGCCCTCGTCGACAGCCCCGAGGCCGACGAGGCCGGCCACGCGCTCCTGTCCCAGCTCCACCCGGCCGCGCGCCGGGTGCCGGCCGCCTCCGGGGAGCTGGCCGAGGCCGCGCTCGCCGGCTTCGACGCGGCGATGGCCGCCACCGCCCAGCATCCGGCCTGCTCCCGGCTGCCGCAGGAGGCGGACGAGGCCGGGGTGGCCACCCTGGTCTGGCGCCGCCACCGCCCCTTCCACCCCGGACGGCTCTTCGAGGCCCTGGAGGACCTCGCCTGCGCCGCCGCCCGCAGCCGCGGCCGCTTCTGGCTCGCCGACCGGCCCGACACCCTGCTGGCCTGGGACTGCGCCGGCGGCGCGCTCTGCGTCGAGAGCGCCGGCCCCTGGCTGGCGTCGCTGCCCGACGCCGCCTGGGAGATGGTGGACCCCGTCCGGCGGACGGCCGCCGCGCTGGACTGGCATCCCGAGCACGGCGACCGCTGCCAGCACCTGGTCTTCACCTCCCCCGACCTGGACCGCGAGGGCCTGCTGCGCCTGCTCGACTCCTGCCTGCTCACCGACGCCGAGTACGCCGCGGGCCGGGAGGCGTGGAGACGCCTCCCGGCCGCCTTCGGCCCCCTGCTGGACGCCGCCTGAACCGGTCCGGCGCCCCGGTCCGCGAAACGACCCACGAGACGACCCACGAGAGCCGAGGAACACCCCGCATGCCGCGCCACCCCGACCCCCGCAGGAACGCCAAGCCCCGTCCCAACCCCCTGGACGCCGCCGGGATCACCTACATCGACTACAAGGACACCGACCTGCTGCGGAAGTTCGTCTCCGACCGGGGCAAGATCCGCGGTCGCCGCGTCACCCGCGTCACCGCCCGGCAGCAGCGGCAGCTCGCCCGCGCGATCAGGAACGCCCGGGAGATGGCCCTGCTGCCCTACGGCAGCCGGTAGCGGGAACCCCTCCCCTCCGGAGGCGCCCGCCCTCCACCGGCTTCGGGCCGGCACCCGCTCCCCCGGGTGCCGGCCCGTACGCCGCTTCTCCGAGCCCTCCCGGCCCCCCGAGGCTCCGACCGGCGCGAGGGTCTGCCCGGGGCGGACGGTCAGTTCGACGCCGTCCAGCACCGGTCCGCCGCCGTAGTCGAACCCCACCCGGTGCATCCGGACGCCCAGTGGGCCGGGGGCAGCGGGCGGGGCGCGGCCGGCGGCGGGGCGAGGGCGGCGAGAACGGTGACGGTGGCGGCCGAGGGGGCGCGTCCCTCGACGACGGCCGCCCCCACGGTGTGCGCGGCCAGCGTCAGCAGCGCGACGAGGGAACCCTGTTCGACGAGCGCGGCGGCGCAGGTGCGGGCCGCCATGGCGCGGTGTCCGGCGAGGGCGGGGAGCAGGGCGCGCAGCGAACCGCGTGCGGGCACGTCCGCACCGGAGGCGGTGTGAGCGGTGGCGCTCATGCGGCGACCCCTCCCCGGTGGGCGCGGCCGGCCTCGACCAGCCGCGCGTAGACGCCTCCGGCCTCGGCCAGGCCGGCGTGCACGCCCACGGCGTCCACCCGCCCCCGGTCGAGGACGACGATGCGGTCGAGGTACCCGAAAGCGGCGGGCGGGGTGTCAGGCGGTCTCGTCGACGGCACGGGCCAGGGTGCGCAGGCCCTCGTCCAGCTCGTCCGGAGTCGCGGTGAGGGGCGGGAGCAGCTTGACGACCTCGCTCTCGGGGCCGGAGGTCTCGATGAGCAGTCCGAGCTCGAAGGCGCGGGCGCACACCCGGGCGGCACGCCCCTCGTCGGCGAAGGTCAGCCCCCAGGCCAGGCCGCGTCCGCGGTGTTCGGCCCCGCTCCGGCGGTGTTCGCGGACGATCTCGGACAGGGCGGCCTCGACCTGCTCGCCGCGTGCGAGCGTCTGCTTCTCCATCTGCCCGTCGGCCCAGTAGGTGTTCAGGGCCGCGGCGGCGGTGACGAAGGCGGGGTTGTTGCCGCGGAAGGTGCCGTTGTGCTCGCCGGGCTCCCACACGTCCAGCTCGGGCCGGAACAGCGTCAGCGCCATCGGCAGCCCGTAGCCGCTGATCGACTTGGACACCGTGATGATGTCGGGGGTGATCCCGGCCTCCTCGAAGGAGAAGAAACCGCCGGTGCGGCCGCAGCCCATCTGGATGTCGTCGACGATCAGCAGCATGTCCCAGCGGCGGCACAGACCGGCCAGGGCGCGCAGCCACTCGGCCCGGGCGACGTTGACGCCGCCCTCGCCCTGCACGGTCTCGACGATCACGGCGGCCGGCCGGTTCAGGCCGGAACCGCGGTCCTCCAGCAGGCGCTCGAACCACAGGAAGTCCTCGACCTTGCCGTCGAGGTAGCGGTCGAACGGCATGGGCACTCCGTGCACCAGGGGGATGCCGGCGCCGGCCCGCTTGAAGGCGTTGCCGGTCACCGCCAGCGCACCGAGCGACATGCCGTGGAAGGCGTTGGTGAAGGACACCACCGTCTCGCGCCTCTTGATCTTGCGGGCCAGCTTCAGGGCCGCCTCGACGGCGTTGGCGCCGGTCGGGCCGGGGAACATCACCTTGTGGTCCAGGCCGCGCGGGCGCAGCACGAGGTCGCGGAACGTCTCCAGGAAGTCCCGTTTGGCCGTGGTGGACATGTCCAGGCCGTGGGTGACGCCGTCGCGCTCCAGGTAGTCCAGCAGGGCGCGTTTGAGGACCGGGGGGTTGTGCCCGTAGTTCAGTGCGCCCGCCCCGGCGAAGAAGTCCAGGTACACATGGCCGTCCTCGTCCCGCAGACGGCAGCCGTGCGCGTACTCGAAGACCCTCGGCCAGCCGCGGCAGTAACTGCGCACCTCCGATTCCAGGGCGTCGAAGACGGAGGTCTCGGCTTCGGTCATGGTCATGGCGTTGCGCTCCTCGCTGGGTGTGGGTTGCCGGGCGGGCGGCGGATCAGGGCCGGACGGCGCGGGGCAGTGGCCCGATGCGGTACAGCACCTCGGGGGCGTGGCCGTCCGGGAAGAGATCCGCGCCGAACAGCGCCTCACGCTTCAGCGCCGCGCCGTGCCGCCGGGCGAAGAGCGTGAACAGCCGGTCGGAGGCGGTGTTCCCCGGTGCGACGGTGGCCTCCAGGCGCCGGATCCCCCGCGGCGCCGACCGGGCGGCCAGGTGGTCCAGCATGGCGCCGGCCAGGCCGCGTCCGCGGTGCTCCTCGTCCACCGCGACCTGCCAGACCACCAGCGTGCCGGGCCTCTCCGGACGCAGGTAGCCGGTGACGAAGCCGACGGGCGCACCGTGCTCGCCGCGCGCCACCGCGGAGGTCCGGGCGAAGTCCCGGAACCACAGCAGGTAGCTGTACGAGGAGTTGAGATCGAGGACCCGGGAGTCCCGGGCGATGCGCCACACGGCGGCGCCGTCCTCGACGCCGGGCGCCTCGATCAGGGGTTCCGTCTGCGTCGCCATGGCTTCACCTCCACCGCGGTCGGCACCCGATCCCCCGGCGGCTTCCACCGAACGGAGTCGGCCGACAGGATCCCGGGACTGCCGGGCGCGGATCCCGCGGAACAACCACCCGCGTCGCCGGACGGTCTTTCCGGTGCGCGGGACAACTGACCGGGCTGTCATCCCTGTTCGGCAGGCTTCCCGCGCTCGTCGGCACTCATCGAAAGCTACTCCGGTGACCACCGGGTGGCTACCGCAGGTTTTCCCGCCTTTTCCCGCACGGGGCCGGATGAGGCGGGAAAACACCGGGAAGGCTTGTCCGGCCGTCCCCGAAGCCCACCCCAAAGCTCACCCGAACGGCGGAACGCACAGAGCCGCGGCGCGGGCCTTCCCGGCCCTGCAGCCGTCCGGGGGAATCCGCTTTCGCGCCGTGAGGGTTCCCGCCGGACGCGGCCCGTCGGCGCAGTTCGCACCCCCCGGCAGAGGTCGAGACCACAGGGAGTGCCTGGAGCGTCTTCACAGGGCGACCAACCACATGCCTCACTTATGGCGCGTCCACGTCAAGATAGTCATGTCGGTACGAGCGCGCCGGACACGGTCGTGCCGCCGCCCTCCCCCCACCGCCTGCCGGGATCCGCCGTGGCCGGCGTGCTCGCCGCCGTACTCGCCCTGCTGACGGCCGCGGCGGGGACGGCCGCGGCCGTACCCGCCCGCCGGTGAGCGCCTCAAGCCCGGCACGGCGTTCATGGGCGCCGGCCACCGGCTCCACGAGGACGCCGGCGCGCGGGAGGAACCGCCGCCGGGTGCGGCTCACCTCACCGTGCAGACGGTGCCGTTGAGGACGAACCGGGCCGGCTCGCCGGGCGTGCCCCCCGAATGGGTTCCCTGGAAGCCGAACGACTGGGTGCCGCCCGGCTCGATGTTCCTGTTGTGCTCGACCGGACGGGCCGTCACCGCGCCCGTACCGGGGGAGAGTACGGCGTTCCAGGCGCTGGTGACCGACTGGCCGGCGGGCAGGGCGAAGTTCAGCTCCCAGCCGCTGATCGCGGTCGAGCCGGTGTTCCTGACGCGGACGTCGGCGGTGAAACCGTTCGACCAGGAGTTGGTGGTGTAGGTGACCTCGCACGCGCCCGGCTCGCCACCGGGCTCACCGTCGTCACCGCCACCGGTGCCGACGGACGCGGAGAAGGAGTCGACGGCGAGACCGGCGCCGTTCTGCCACGGTTCGAAGCCGGCCTGGACACTGGTCAGGTACCACGAGCGCTGGGCCATGCCGCGGGCGACCGT
This sequence comes from Streptomyces sp. ATLC9, assembly GCF_057196705.1. Classification (NCBI taxonomy): domain Bacteria; kingdom Bacillati; phylum Actinomycetota; class Actinomycetes; order Kitasatosporales; family Streptomycetaceae; genus Streptomyces; species Streptomyces sp. ATLC9. Next base: position 11,050 of record NZ_JBXUOY010000067.1, read on the forward strand.
CTCGTCGACGAAGTCCATGACGTCGAAGCTCATGCTCCGGACCGCCGAGGGGGCGATGAAGGAGATGACGTCGTTGGAGCCGTTGCTGCCGGTCCACACCTCCCAGCTGCGGCCGCCGACGTTCGCGGTGCCGACGCGGGAGCCGATGGGCTGGATCGGGCCCACCCGGTTGAGCCAGATCATGATCTCGGTCCGGTTGACCCCGTCCCTCTTCGGCGCCGGGTCGAGCCAGATGTCGTACGAGGCGTTGTAGACGGCGTTGTCGACGTAGGTGTACGAGACGCTGCTGGGCACGCTGCCGATCGAGCTGACCCGCATCGGCAGGGCGGTGCCCGGGGAGCAGTTGGTGTAGTGGCAGCCGTAGTAGACCGAGGGGTAGGACTTGGGCGCGCCGTTGGTCGGGACCGAACCGTCGGCCCGGGCGAGCCGGAACCCGGTGCCCGTCACGTCGATGCACTGGGTGGCGCTGGTGCCCCAGCGGTTGTTCTGCGCCACGTACTTGCCCTGGATGGTGGCGGTCCCGTACTGGTCGCAGATCCGCTCGTCGGCGCGGGCGGTCTGCGCCGTGGCGGTCAGGGCCGTCAGGGAACCCGCGAGCATCAGGAGCGTCAGCAGTACGGCGCGTATCCGGGGAACGGAGCGCAGTGGCGCACGCGAGGGGGCATGCGGGGGGATGTGCAGGGGGGAAGGCATGCTGTCCTTTCGGCAGGAGCGGGGGCAGGGAGTCTCTGGGAGCGCTCCCATCACTGCGCGGCGGACTCTATGACTACATCCGGAGCATGACAAGACGGGCGGCACCCCCGGGTTTCCCTCCCGGTCCCCGGATCCCCGCGTCTCACCACCGATCGGGCACAACCGGGCATTCACCCCTGTTCGGACCTCGCCGGGAGCACCCGGCTTCAGGGCTCGCGGACGACGCGGGCCGGGTTGCCCACCGCGACGACGTTCGCGGGCGGGTCCCGGGGGACGACGGTCCCCGCGCCGACCACGGTGTTCTCACCGATGGTCACACCGGGGCGGACGATGACGCCGCCCCCGGGCCAGACGCTGTCGCCGAGGGCGACCGGCTCGGCCGCCTCCCACTTGGCGTGGCGCCGCTCGGGGTCGAGCGGATGGGCCGGAGTGAACAGCCGGACGTCCGGGCCGATCGGGGCGGGGGCGACGTCGAGCACGGCCGCGCCGAAGTTGACGAACGTACCGGGCCCGATGGTGATCCGGTAGCCGTGGTCGGTGTACAGCGGCGGCCGGCGAGGTGTTGAACCGTTCACACAGCCCGGCCGCGCGCAGCGGGTCGGCGGCCAGTTCGGGATCGTCTGCGATGCAGGGCTCCCCGGCGGGCGTGCGTTCCTCCGCTCGGCGTCACCGCCGTGCCCGGAACCGGTCGGCGGCGCCCCGGTTCCCGTCCCGTCCGGCTCCCCCGGACGTGCGCACGGGCCGGGATTTGGGACAGCGATGGTGGCGCGGCGGCTCCAGGTGTGTGACGGTGGGGGGAGCCGCCCCGCCGTCTGGCCGGGGAGGCTCCTCCGCCCGCGTCGGCCGGTTACCCGCCCAACCGCCCGATCCGGAGAACGACTCCGGCCGACACGAGCCGATCCACCCCGGAAGGGGGTCGAGGGCCATGCGCACCCTGTCCGTCGCCATCACCCGCCAACACGACACCGTCGTCCTGCATCCCCGAGGTGACGTCGACCACGACAGCGCGCCGGCCCTGACGGGCGTCCTGGAGGAACTCGACCAGCCGTGGCGGGGCCTGGCCGTGGACCTGTCGAGTGTCCCCTTCATGGACTCCGCCGGCCTGCACGCCCTTCTCTCCCTGGAGCGCAACTGCCGGGACCGCGGGGTCCCCCTGACCCTGACCGGTGTCGGCGAACAACCCGGCAGGCTGCTGGAACTGGCGGGTCTGGCGGGGTTCTTCACCGTCGCGGGCTGACCGCCCCCGTCCGGACCCCCGGTCTCCGGCCCGCCCGCGGCAACGGGTGCGGCGAGGCGGGGCCACAGCGGCGTATGGTGTGGACATCAGCGGGAAGACGCATCATGGACACCGCTGTGCTGACTGGGGGACCGGCGATGGAACTGCTGAGCGAGGGTTTGGGGGCTCCCCGTTTGCGCGCCGACTTCGACGGCCATTCCGGCACCATCGCCCGGGCACGCGGTGCCGCCGACGCCTTCCTGACGAAGCTGGCGGGCACCGATCCACCCACCGGGGACCGCTCGCACGACGACGTGCTGCTGGTCGTCTCCGAACTGGTCACCAACGCCGTACGCCACACCTCCGGTCCGCTCACCCTGTGCCTGGCCTTCTCCGGGGGCCGCGTACAGGTCACCGTCCGCGACGGCGATCCGACCCCGCCCAGCCCGCGCCGGGCCGACCTGGACGGCGGCGGGGGCGGCTTCGGCTGGTCCATCGTCGAGCGGATCGCCGACCGGCTCAGCGTCCACCCACTACCGGACGGCAAGGAGATCCACGCCTTCCTCCCGTGGTGAGGCCGGCCCCGGCACGAACTCCAGCCCTCCCGGGCCTGTCGCGACGGGGACCCGAGCACCCCCGTCGCTCATACGGTGGGGGCGCGCCCCGGGGGACGACGGGCGGTCCGTGCGGGAGGGCGACCGCACGGCCGGGTCACGGGTCCCGGGCGGCCCGCCGGCGGGCCCCGGGTCCGAAGGACACCGGGCCGGCGCCGCCCGGGCAGGTCACCCGGATCAAGGCGCTCTTCGACAGGCCCGGCCCGTACGTCTGGCACTGCCACATCCTCGGCGCGAGGACCACGAGATGATGCGGAACCACCGGGTCCGCTGAATCGCGAAGCGGCGCGGCCGGTCAGGCGGCGGACGGCGCGGCGGCGGCGGCCGAGACCCTGCCGAGGATCTCGACGAGCTGCCCGGTGATCTCGGCGTCGTCGGCCGGGTGGGCCTCGGCGAAGCGCACGACCGAGTTGGGGATGGAGAGCTTCACGTCCTCCAGTACCCTGCCGCCCGCGATCCCCGCGGCCTTGCGGGTCTCGTCCTGCGCCCACACGCCACCGTACCGCCCGAAGGCGGTGCCGACGACGGCCACCGGCTTGCCGGACAGGGCGCCGGCTCCGTAGGGACGGGAGAGCCAGTCGATCGCGTTCTTCAGCACGGCCGGGATGGTGCCGTTGTACTCGGGCGAGAACAGCAGGAAGGCGTCGGCTCCGCCGGCCACCTCGCGCAGCCGCGCCGCCTCGGCGGGCACGGAGCCCTCGACGTCGACGTCCTCGTTGTAGAAGGGCAGGTCGCCCAGGCCTTCGTGGACGACGAGCTCGACGCCCTCGGGGGCGTGCTTCCCGGCGGTCTCGGCGAGCCGGCGGTTGTGCGAGCCGGAGCGGAGGCTGCCGACGAGGGCGAGGATGCGGACGGACATGGCTTCTCCTGTGGGGTCGGGGAAGGGCGGAACGGTAAACGGACCGTGGTCCGAATGCTTTCTAGCACGCTAACCGGACCGTGGTCCATTTTCTTCCCCCGGGGGTACGCTGAGTTTCGTGACTCCGATCGCGCCGCCCGACGACGAACAGGGCCGCCCCGGGCAGACAGCCGAGCAGACGGCCGGGCAGATACCCGGTCAGCCGCTGCTGCCGCCGGCCGGCCGGACGCCCCCCATGCGCGCCGACGCGGCCCGCAACCGGACGCGTCTGCTGGAGGCCGCCGCCCGGCTGGTCGCCGAGCGCGGCCCCGAGCACCTGACCATGGAGGCCGTGGCCGCCGCCGCCTCCGTCGGCAAGGGGACCGTCTTCCGGCGCTTCGGCGACCGGGGCGGCCTGCTCATGGCCCTCCTGGACCACTCCGAGCGCCTCTACCAGGAGTCCTTCCTCACCGGCCCCCCGCCGCTGGGGCCCGGCGCGCCCCCCGTGCGGCGGCTGGAGGAGTTCGGCCTCGCCACGCTCAGGCACCTGACGGCCCACCGCGCCCTGCTGCTGGCCGCCGAGCCGGAGGCGTGCAGGCGCTTCGACCCCCCGCCCCGCCGCCTGGTCCTCACCCACCTCACCACGCTGCTGCGCGAGTCCGGCGTCGGCGGCGACGCCGAACTGCTGGCCCACACCCTCGCGAGCCACCTGGACATCGCGCTCCTGCACCACCTCACCCAGCGGCGCGGCATACCGGTGGAGCGCCTGGAGGCCGGCTGGCTCGACCTGGTCGCCCGCATCACCCGCACCTGACCCGCCGGGCCGCGCGCCGGGCCGGGGCGTCCGCGGGCTCAGTGGCCGCGGTCGATCCACTCCTGGAGGTGGGGTGCCTCGGCGCCGATGGTGGTGGACTCGCCGTGGCCGGTGCGCACCACCGTCTCGGGCGGGAGGGTGAGCAGCCTGCCGCGGATGGAGTCGACGATGGTCGGGAAGTGCGAGAAGGACCGGCCCGTGGCTCCGGGACCTCCGGCGAAGAGGGTGTCGCCGGTGAAGACCGTGCCCAGGGCCGGGGCGTACAGGCAGACCGCGCCGGGCGCGTGACCGGGGGTGTGCAGCACCGTCAGCCCGGTCCCGGCGACGGTGAGCGTCTGCCCGTCGGCCAGTTCCCCGTCCGGCGCCCGGCCCGGGTGGGTCAGGTCCCACAGCGGCCGGTCGTCGGGGTGGAGGAGGACGGGCGCGCCGGTGGCCCCGGCCAGGGCCGGGGCCGCGTCGATGTGGTCGTCGTGGGCGTGGGTGCACACGATGGCGGTCAGCCGCCGCCCGCCCAGCGCGCGGGCGATGGCGTCGGCGTCGTGGGCGGCGTCGACGACCAGCGCCTCGTCCTCGTCGCCGACGATCCAGACGTTGTTGTCCACCTCCCAGGTCCCGCCGTCCAGGGAGAAGGTGCCGGAGGTGGTCAGATGGTCGACGCGCACGGTGCTCACAGGACCACCACCGAGCGCAGCACGTCGCCGGCCACCATGCGGCCGAACGACTCCTCCACGCCGTCCAGCGCGATGGTCTCGCTGACGAACGCGTCCAGGTCCAGCCGTCCCTGGAGGTAGAGGTCGATGAGCATGGGGAAGTCGCGGGAGGGCAGGCAGTCGCCGTACCAGGAGGACTTCAGCGCCCCGCCGCGGCCGAAGACGTCCAGCAGCGGCAGCTCCAGCCTCATCTCCGGGGTGGGCACTCCCACCAGCACCACCGTCCCGGCCAGGTCCCGGGCGTAGAAGGCCTGCCGGTAGGTCTCGGGGACGCCGACGGCGTCGATGACCACGTCCGCGCCGAACCCTCCGGTCAGCTCCCGTACCGCCTCCACGGGATCGCTCGCACGGGAGTCGACGGTGTGGGTGGCGCCCAGCTTCCGGGCCGTGGCCAGCTTGCGGTCGTCGATGTCGACGGCGATGACCCGCGAGGCCCCGGCCAGGTTGGCGCCCATCACCGCCGCCCCGCCCACCCCGCCGCAGCCGATGACGGCCACGCTGTCGCCGCGCTGGACGTTCCCGGTGTTCAGCGCGGCGCCGAGGCCGGCCATCACACCGCAGCCCAGCAGGCCGGCCACGGCCGGCGACGCGGCCGGGTCGACCTTGGTGCACTGCCCGGCGTGGACCAGGGTCTTGTCCGCGAACGCCCCGATGCCCAGCGCGGCGGTCAGCCCGGTGCCGTCCTCCAGCGTCATCCGCTGTGCGGCGTTGTGGGTGGCGAAGCAGTACCAGGGCCGCCCGCGGCGGCAGGCGCGGCACTGCCCGCACACCGCCCGCCAGTTCAGGACCACGAAGTCGCCGGGCTCCACCTCGGTCACGCCCTCGCCGACCGACTCCACCACGCCCGCGGCCTCGTGCCCCAGCATGAACGGGAAGTCGTCGGAGATCCCGCCCTGGCGGTAGTGCAGGTCGGTGTGGCACACCCCGCACGCCCGCACCTTCACCACCGCCTCGCCGGGTCCGGGGTCGGGCACCACGACCGTCTCGACGGTGACCGGCTCGTTCTTCCGCCGGGCGATGACCGCCCGCACCTTCTGTGACACGTCCTCGCAGCCTCTCCTGTGCTCAGGGGTCCCCGGGCCCGCCTCGGCGGCGTGCCCGAGTCCACCGCTACCCAGAACCTCCCCCGCCGACCCGCCGCGCGACCGGGGGGACATCCGCACGGCCGCCGGGCCTCGGGGTGAGCCGCGGCCTCCTCCCGTGACGGGCCCGGGCAGGTCGCGGCCGGCGAGGGCTGGCGGGGTCCGGATCCGCCGGACGGCCAGCCGCGGTGCTGTAGTGTTACCGCTCCGCAACGCAGTGCGACGCGAGGGGGTGAGACCGGTCGACGCCAGGTCAGGCAGGGCTCTCTCGTCCCGTGGTCCCGCGAAGGCGCCGGTTCCCCGGCGCGGGTGACCATGAGAGCGCCCTTCGGCACCCCGGAAGGCCTTCATGCCTCATCCCTCCTCCTTCCCCGCTCCTTCCGCCCTGTCCGCCGTCGCCGCCCGGCTGCGGGCCGCGGGCTGCGTCTTCGCCGAGGACGAGGCGCGGCTGATGCTGTCCGCCGCCCGCACCCCCGGTGAGCTCGCCGCCATGGTGGAGCGCCGGGCGGGCGGCCTGCCGCTCGAACACGTCCTGGGCCGAGCGGAGTTCCGCGGTCTGCGGATCGCCGTGGAGCCCGGGGTCTTCGTGCCCCGCCGCCGTACCGAGTTCCTCGCCCGGCGGGCCGCGGCGCTCGCCGGACGCCGTCGCGGCGCCGTCGTACTCGATCTGTGCTGCGGCTCGGGCGCGGTGGGCGCCGCGGTGGCGGCGGCCGTGGAGGGGGTGGAGCTGTACGCCGCCGACATCGACCCGGCCGCGGTGCGCTGCGCGCGCCGCAACACCGCCCCCGCCGGTGGCCGGGTGTACGAGGGCGATCTGTACGCCCCGCTGCCCGCGGCGCTGCGCGGCCGCGTCGACGTGCTGGTCGCCAACGCGCCGTACGTGCCCACCGGTGAGATGGGACTACTGCCCGCGGAGGCCCGCGAGCACGAGCCGCCGGTGGCGCTCGACGGCGGGCCGGACGGGCTGGGCGTCCAGCGCAGGGTGATCGAGGAGGCCCCGCGGTGGCTCGCGCCGGACGGGTGTCTGCTGGTGGAGACGGGCGGGCACCAGGCACCGCGGACGGCCGAGGCCGTCGCCCGGGCCGGTCTGGTGCCTCGGACGGCCGTCTGTGAGGAGCTGTCCGCCACCGTCGTCTTCGGCTCCCGGGCCTCCGCCGGCGACGGGCTGCGGCAGGGTTGACGGCGGAGCCGACGGCGGAGGGCCGGGGCGCCCCGGTGCGGGGCGCCCCGGCCCTCCGGTCGGGTGGCGCGCGGTCGAAGGTGCGTCAGGTCACCTGACCGTGCAAGCCTTCCCGTTCAGGGAGACGGCGTCCGGGTCGGCCGCCTGGCCGCTGGAGGTTCCGTTGAAGCCGAAGTTCACGGATCCGTTCGCCGGAATGGTGGTGTTCCACTGCGCGGGCTTGGCGGTGACGTCCCGTCCGGTCTGGACGACCTGGGCGTTCCACGCCTGGGTGATCCTCTGGCTGTCGGCGAAGGACCAGGTCAGCTCCCAGCCGTTGAGCGTCTCGGTGCCGGTGTTCTTCACCGTCACGTTGGTGCTGAAGCCGCTGTTCCACCGGTTGGAGGAGTAGGTGACCTCGCAGGAGGGCGTCTCGTCCGGGTCCTCGCCCGGGTCCTCCCCGCCGTCGTCGCCCCGGCCGAGGTCGTCGAGGTAGGAGGCGACCCAGGCCAGCGGGGCGTTCCAGTTGATGGTGATCTCGTTGGTGGCCCAGGACTCGATGTGGTCGATGTAGCACATCGCCGGGGCGCAGCCCTGGAGCCTGTCCTGGGCGATCGGGTCCTGGATCTCGACGTTCGGGCCGCCCGCGACGGAGCCGGGCGCCGGGTTGGGCAGGTCCGGGTCGAGCTGGTTGGCCCAGAACCGGTGGTGCTGGTTGCGCGAGTCGCGCTCGCCGTATCCGGTGACGTAGGACTGGTTGAGCGGGTTGCGGCCCAGCAGGTAGTCCATGCCGCGCAGCACCGCGTCGCGGTAGGCGGCCTCGCCGGTCAGGTCGTGCGCGGTGGCCAGGACCACCATGTTGTTGAGGACCTGGCTGTTGGAGCCCCACACGTAGTGGTTGTCCTGCGGGGCGTAGGGGACGCCGTAGGCGGCGCCGCGGGAGTCGGCGGCGTAGCCGTCGGCGGCCTCGGTGACCATGGCGCGCACGCCCTGGAGCTGGGCGTCGGTCATCTCGTTGGGCACGGTGGCCAGGCTGAGCGCGCCCAGGCCGGCGGTGGCGCCCCAGGACATGCCGCCGCGCGGGAAGACGGCGTCGGTGTCGCCGTGCAGCGGGGAGTTCATGACCTCCTGGCGGTAGGTCTCGTCGCCGGTGGTGACGAAGAGCTCGGCCGCGGCCCAGTAGAACTCGTCGGACACGTCGTTGTCGCTGTAGGCGCCGCCGCCGGTGCCGTCGTTGGGGTCGGCGAGCATGTCCGGGTGCGCCTTGGCGGCGGCCCAGGCGGTCTCGGCGGCGTCCAGGCAGCGGTCGGCGAAGTCCGCGTCGTACCGCTCGAACAGGCGGGCGCACTGGGCGGCGGTGGCGGCCACGTTGAGGGTGGCGGCGGTGGACGGCGCGTGCAGCTCGCGCGGCTGCGGGTCCTGGTGCGGCAGCAGCGGCAGTCCGGTCCACGCCCTGTCGTGGATCTTGTGGTGCGCCATGCCGGCGAGTTCCTCGCCGGCGGGCACCATCATCCGCATCAGGAAGTCCATCTGCCAGCGGGCCTCGTCCAGCACGTCCGGGACGCCGTTGCCGCGCTCGGGCACGCGGAGCTTCCCGTCGCCGAGCGCGGTGCCGTCGGCGTCCTCGGCGGTGAGGGTGCGCTCGTAGTTGGACATCACCTGGGCGACGGAGATACCTCCGTTGACGACGTACTTGCCGTGGTCACCGGCGTCGTACCAGCCGCCGGAGACGTCGAGGGTGTAGTCGCACAGGCCCTCCTGGCACGGGACCTCGGTGTCGCCCTGGTTGGGCGCGGCGCCGACGTGTCCGGCGGGACGGGCGTACTCCTCGCCCACCAGGTCGGCGTCGATCTCGATGCCGCTGCGGTTGTGGTAGAAGTACGCCAGCGCGTCCGAGCGCAGCGAGGAGTACAGGTCGTCGCCGATGTCGAAGGGCTCGCTGGTGTGGCCGTCGATGGTGACGGTGTAGCCCTCGCCCGTCTCGTCGAAGTCGCCGAGGCCGAAGGTGTGGACGTTCTGGCGGGAGGTCGGGTCGACGCCGGCGGGGGTGGTGGTGCCGGACGCCTTCTCGGTGCCGTCTGCGTCCTTGAGCGTCCAGGCCAGGGCCGAGGTCTTCTCGGTGACGAAGGTGCCGTTCTTGGGCCCCTCGGTGAGGTAGCCGACCTGGTTGACGCGCACCGGCGAGCCGGTGTCGGGCTCGTAGACGGGCGGTTCGGCGCCGCCGGTGAGCGAGACGTCGTCCAGGCAGAAGGTGTACGCCTGCTCGCTGCCGCCGATCTGGAAGGCGAGCTGGGCCGCCTCGTGGTCGGCGCCCGCGGTGAAGACGTGGGTGAAGGTCTGCGCCTCGGCGCCGATCCGGTCGGCCGAGGCGTGCTCGGTGGTCCAGGGCTCGGTGGCCATCTGGATGTTGGTGCGGACGGTGACCGGCTCGGTGGCGCTGGCGGTGAAGCTCAGCTCGTAGCCCTCGCCCGCGGTGAGCGGGAGGTCGTTCTGCCCGACGATGGCGTCCCACGGGTTCTCCGTGCCGGCGGGCACCTCGGCGCACAGACGGCCGTCCACGACCTCGCCGGGGCTGTTCTCCGTCCACCACCAGCCGGTGGTGCCGTTGGAGAAGTCGCCGTTGGTGATCTGTTCGGGCCCGTCGGCGGACTCGGCCGCGAGGACGGGGGCGGTCAGGACGCCGGCCAGCAGTCCGGCGGCGGCCACGGCGCCCAGCACGCGGTGCCTGCCGCGGCGCGGGCGGCCCGTCGCCCGGGGCTGGGGGGGCGGATGAGGTGTCACAGTTCGGTCCTTCCGGTGCGGGGGAAACGGACGGGGCGACGCGACGGCATGACGAGAGGCGCCCCACAGCACCTGGGAGCGCTCCCATAGAGCGTGGTGTGCATGACAGGCAGCGTCAAGACGTCGGACACGACCAACGGATTCCCGTGACCGGCCGGCCCGCGGTGAGCGTTCCCGGGTCCGCGGCGGCGCGGGCCCGGGAACCCGCGGCTCAGCCCAGTGGTACCGCGGCCCGGGAACCGGCGGAGCGCCGGCTGACGGGCACCGGGGCGCCGCGG
>NZ_JBXUOY010000068.1:0-21179 GCF_057196705.1 Streptomyces sp. ATLC9
GCCGCGGCCCGCACTCGGGCCGCGGCCGGCGGCTCCGTACACACCGCCGTACACCGGGCCTCGCCCGGACCGGACTACCGGGAACGGCCGTGGCCCGCGAGTTCCCTGGCGGCCTCGCTGAGGTCCTTGGCGGTGTCGATGGCCCGCCAGTACGCGCCCTGCGGGATCGGGAAGCCCGCCAGGGCGCGTTCGCGCGCCAGCCGGGGGAAGGTGGTCCGCTCGTGGTCGCCGCGGTCGGGCAGCATCGCGGTGAAGGGCGCGGAGAAGACGTAGACGCCCGCGTTGATCAGGTAGGGCGAGGGCGGAGCCTCGATGAAGTCCAGGACGTGACCGAACTCGTCGGTCTCCACGACGCCCCAGGGGATGCGCGGGCGGGCCAGCGCGAGGGTGGCGGTCGCGTCGCGCTCGGCGTGGAACCCGGCCATCTCCCGCAGCGAGAAACGCGTCCAGATGTCCCCGTTGGTGGCGTACCACGGCTCGCCGGGGCGGGGGAGGGAGGCGGCGGCGTACTTCAGGCCCCCGCCGCGGCCGAGGGGCTCGGTCTCGACGACCGTCGTCACCCGCAGCGGCAGGTCGGCGCCGTCCAGCCACTCCTGGAGCACCTCGGCGAGATGACCGCAGGAGACCACGGCGTCGGTGACGCCCTCGGCGGCCAGCCAGGCGAGCTGGTGGCCGATGATCGGAGTGCCCGTGCCGGGGATCTCGACCATCGGCTTGGGGCGGTCGTCCGTATACGGACGCAGCCGCGACCCCTGGCCGCCGGCCAGGACCACGGCCTGGGTCGGATACATGTGCGCGAGCTGGTCGTCGAGTGTCATGCGGTGACGATATGCGCACCGCTCCCGTGCCCCTGCGGCACCCGTCCCGCGCGGTCGCGGACACAGGGGCGGAAGGCGCGGGGCGCAAGGTGAAACGGCCGGCGGAGCAACCCTCACACCCGGGGCCGCACCGGTCAGCGGATGTCGGCGACGCCCGCGGCGAAGGAGGTGTCGCACACCGGCCGGGAGTAGGAGTGGGCGCGCGCGGGACCGTACTTCCCGACCGCGGCCCGGCCCAGCGCGCGGGCGATGGAGGTGCAGTGCCGCGCCAGCGACGGCCGGCGGCCGATCTCCTCCTGCAGGCTCGTCAGGGCGGCGCCCGGGTCCTCCCGCCGGAGCTCGGCGACGAGCCGGTCGCGCACCACCTCGTGCGGGGCGCGGGGCCTGTCGAGGGGCGCCGCTCGCTCCGCGGAGGCGGTCAGCACCTGCGTCCCCGACCGCGGCGCCCAGGGAACGGCGGTGACGGCGAGGGTCCCGGACAGGACCAGGACGACCGGGAGGACGAGGGCGAGAGATCGGCCGATACGGCGCGCTGCCTGGTTCACTGTGGAGTCCTCCTCGCGAGGGACGGGTGTCGGGGGCCCGTTGCGGGGCGTCTGCGATGGTAGCGAGGAGTGGTGGCACGGCGACAGTCGGTCACTCTCGCGAGTGAAGGAAAACCACGTAATCCCAGGTCCGGAGATGTCCCCGTGTTGACGCGGACCACGAGCGGGGCCCCTGCGGCCCGGGGGACGGCCAGGGGCCCGTACGGCCCGCCGCGCGCGGAAGTACGGGCCCCGTGTCGGCCGTGGGGAGGAGCGGCCGGGCGTCCCGGTCGCTCGGTCGTTCGGGCGATCAGTCGGTCAGGCGCTCACCGGTGGAGGTGGAGAACACGTGGGCCTCGCCGGCGCGCGGCACCACGTGGATGGTCGCGCCCTTCTCCGGCACCTCGCGGCCGCCGACGCGGACCACCAGCTCCTTCGCCTCGCCGCCGACCTGGGCGGTGCCGTAGACGTAACCGTCGGCGCCCAGCTCCTCGACGACGTTGACGGTGACGGCCAGACCGGCGTCGCTGCCCTCGCCCACGGTGTCCAGGTGCTCGGGGCGGATGCCGACCGTGACGGTCTTGTCGCCCCTGCCGGCGGCCTCGGCGACGACCTCGCGCTCGACCGGCACGATGCTGTTGCCGAACTTCACACCGCCGTCGGTGATCGGCACCTCGACCAGGTTCATCGCCGGGGAGCCGATGAAGCCCGCGACGAAGAGGTTGGCCGGCTTGTCGTACATGTTGCGCGGCGAGTCGATCTGCTGGAGCAGGCCGTCCTTGAGCACGGCCACCCGGTCGCCCATGGTCAGGGCCTCGGTCTGGTCGTGGGTGACGTAGACCGTGGTGATGCCCAGACGGCGCTGGAGGCTGGCGATCTGGGTGCGGGTCTGGACGCGGAGCTTGGCGTCGAGGTTCGACAGCGGCTCGTCCATGAGGAACACCTGCGGCTCGCGGACGATCGCGCGGCCCATCGCCACACGCTGCCGCTGACCGCCGGAGAGCGCCTTGGGCTTGCGGTCCAGGTAGGGCGTCAGGTCAAGGATCTTCGCGGCGTCCTCGACCTTGGCGCGGATCTGGTCCTTCGGTACACCCGCGATCTTCAGCGCGAAGCCCATGTTCTGGGCGACGGTCATGTGCGGGTAGAGCGCGTAGTTCTGGAACACCATGGCGATGTCCCGGTCCTTCGGCGGAAGGTGGGTGACATCGCGGTCACCGATGCGGATGGCGCCACCGTTGACGTCCTCCAGACCCGCGAGCATGCGCAGGGAGGTGGACTTGCCGCAGCCGGAGGGGCCGACGAGGACGAGGAACTCGCCGTCCTCGATCTCGATGTTCAGCTTGTCCACCGCGGGCTTGTCGGTGCCCGGGTAGATCCGGGTGGCGTTGTCGTACGTGACCGAGGCCATGGTCGGTTCTCTCCTTCACCGGCAGGAACGTGCCGGACGATCCGAGTAAAGGTCGCGTTCCACGTGTGTGAACCTGTGTGAACGTGGGCTGACGGTAACCCGCCGGGGGATGTCTTGTCAGCACTTCCGCGGTCACGAGAAGGACTCCGGCCCGGCGCCGGGAAGTGGGTACACTGCACACTGCGTACGTGCCGGGGCCCCGCCGGGTCCGCGGCGCCACCGCACACGCCGCCTTAGCTCAGCTGGTAGAGCACCGCTCTTGTAAAGCGAAGGTCGTCGGTTCGAACCCGACAGGCGGCTCACAGCCCGGACAGGGCAGGTGGAAGGCCCCGGGCCGGTCATGGTCCGGGGCCTTCGGCGTGGACGGGCGGCGCGGCCTGCGGTCAGGCCGTACGGTGTCGGGCGCGGGTCACCACAAGAGCGGGGCGAGCGAGACCAGCAGGCCGGCGACGCCTACGAGCAGGCCCACCACCTCCCACGGCCTGTCCCGGACCACCTCGCGCAGCGGCCGGTGCTGGACGCCGGACATGCTCTGGGGAAGACCGCCGATCCCTCCGGGAAGTGCCCGGTCGAGCCGGAGCAGCGCGGTGATGTTCAGCGTGGCGCCGCCGACCGTGCCGGCGGGGTCGAGCAGGGTCTCCTCGGGTACCCAGAGGGCCCCCGGGGCGAGCGGCAGCCGCTCTGTTCCGGAGCGCAGCTGGTAGAGGGCGACCCGGTATGCGGTGACCGCGCCGTGGGTGCGGGAGATCTGGACGACGGGGAACACCCCGAGCTCCGCCAGGGTGTCTCTCCCGGAGACGTAGGAGTACCCCGGCAGTTCCTCCTCCAGCTCCCGTACGGCCGCCGTCCGGGCGTCCCGGTCCGACGCGCGGACGTAGCCGCCGGGCAGCTGGTAGGTACTGCCGGGCCCGGCCGTCGTACAGCATCAGGTACTGCGCCCGGCCGCCCCGCCCCCGGACGCGGTTCTTGACGACCACCTGCGCGACGTCGACCCGGCGCAGCGGCGGGGCGTCGGGGTCGATCCGCAGGCGCCGTTTCTCGAGGAGGTGGAGGAACTGCGGTCCGGACAGTGCCTGCCGGTCGGTAAGGGGCGGGTCGGCCGTTCCCGGCCGCTCCCAGTTGTCCAGGAACGCCTGTTCCGTCCGTACGTACGCGCTGAGGCTGCGCAGGAGGTATCCCGCCTGCGGGCTGACGGCGGCCACCAGGGCCTCCCCGGTCGCCGGGTCCTGTCGCCGGTCCAGTGCCCCGAACGCGCTCAGGAGCGCGAACACCATGGGGACCGCCGTCTCGGCCGCCGCTTCCGCCAGGCCCGTACGGCGGCACAGCTCGGAGACCGGGACGGGAGGTCCGGAGTGTTCGGCCACGCCGTCCAGCAGGGCGGCCACCGCCGCCCGGGGGTCGTCCACCGGGCTACCCCTCCGAGTCCGTGGTGCGGGAGCGGTCTTCGGCGTCCAGGACCCACACGCCCTGCCGGGCCTCGCGGACGGTCCATCCGTGCTTCTCCACCAGGGTCCTCAGCCGCCCGCCGACGATCCGCTTGTACTCCTCCGGGCCCCAGCGCGCATGCAGGGCGTCTCCGATGCCGGTGAGAGCTGCCTCCCGGTCCTTCGCCCGCAGAGTCCTCACCGCTTCCTCCAGGTCCGCCGCGACGTCCGCCGCGCCGGCGGCCGGGGGCCCGCCCCGGACCCCCGGCGGCGGGTGTGCGACGAACGTGTCGTGGCGCACTTCCTCGATGCGCCATCCCGGCTCCTTCTCGATCCGCCGTTTCAGCGATGACCCGACGACGGCCGTGTAGCGCTCCCCGAGCCGGGCCCGCAGCAGGGCGCCGATCTGCTGGAGGGTGGCCGGCTTCCCGTCGGCGGAGAGGGAGGCCACCGCACCGGCGAGCACCGGCGGAAAGGCCTCGGACGCGTCCTGTGTGCCCCGGGCGCCCCCCGTGTCCTTCCGCTTCCTCGCCGGGGACGCGGTGCCGGTTCTGCGCACCAGGTGCTTCTTGGGACCGATCTCCAGCAGTTCCCAGCCCCGCTGCTGCGCGATCCGGTGCTTCAGGGAGCTTCCGACGACGTTGTGGTAGTCCTCTCCCAGTCTCTTGAGCAGCGCCTTCCTCACCCGGTAGAAGGCGGGGGAGGACTTGCCGGTCTTCTTCCGGAGCTCCTCCACCACCGACTCCAGTGCCTCCCCGAAGCGGTCCGGTTCCGTGCTCCGCCGGTCCTGGTCCCCTCCGCCCGCGAGGTCCTCCGAGACCCGTCCGAAGACCTTGCCGCCGCGCAGGCTGAGCACACGGGTGGCCGCGTTGCCCTTGGCGTCCAGCCAGTCGAGTCCGTCCCACAGGTGCTTCAGGGAGGGGAGTCCCAGATGTTCGGCGAGCGGACGGCAGCCGGTGAACCTGCCGTCCAGCCACTCCTCGAGCTCCCGGGCCGGTGTCGCCTGGATGCCCTGTGCCAGCCGTTCCTCCAGTACCGCCCGCAGATCGGCCTCGACCCGTTCCCGCAGCTGTTCCGCGTGCACCACCTCGCCGTCCACCAGGACGGAGGAGAAGGGCATCAGTTCGATGCCGCGCGCGTTCATCCCACCCTGGCGGTCCAGCTCCACCGCGGCCATCCGCACGATCTGGCCCCGGACCGGTCCCTGCGCTCCGGGGTTGCCGATGTCCTGGAACTTGAACCGTGCCCACCCGCTGCCCACGAGTTCGATGATCCCGTGGTTCTCGGACTCCTTGGTGTAGGAGATCCTGCCGAGCAACGGTTCTTCGCCGCTTTGCGGTACGGAGAGGGCCTGCACCGGCGCGGCCGTCCGGCCGGCGGCGTCGATGAGCTGTACCACGGGGTCGTCCTCGTCGCCGACGACGACCCGCCGCGACTCGGTCAGCAGCTCCTCGACGTCGTCGCCCTCGTACCGGAAGCGCGCCCCGGTCCGCTCGGCGAGCTGGGAGAGCCGAGGTGTGATGCCGACCGTCTGCCAGGCCTCCAGCAGGGCGATGCAGAAGTCGGTCTTCCGCCGCCTGGTGAGGCTGGCGGCCTGCTCCGCCACCTGGGCCGGCGCCAGCCGCAGGCTCGCCCGCGCCGTCAGCAGCGGTGCGGGCACCGTGGTGGACGTCCGTCTGGCCTGGACCGCGTCGTCGGAGTGGCCCTTCCTGACGTCCCAGGCGCGCGGCCCCTCGGGGCTGAAGCCGAGGAAGAAGTTGACGGGGGTGTTCTCGTCGCTGTCGGGGAGGAAGTTGCCCCGGGTGGGGACGAAGAACGCGGTGACCGGGCCGTGGAGCTGGATGGTCCCCGCCTGGGGGCCGCGCATGAAGTCGATAACGCCGTTCACCCGCTGCAGGCGCGAGGTGTTGGTCCAGAACATCTCCCGGCGATTCCACTCCCCGAGGTCGCTGTCGGCGATCATCGGAAACCACTGCGGTTCGGAGGAGAGCCACAGGTAGGAGCGGTTGGACCGGCCCACGACGTACTTCTCGGCCTGCTGCTGCTCCAGCCGGAACGCCTCGATGTCGTTGCTGCGCCCGGTGAACCACAGATGGAAGAACAGGCAGTACCGGTAGTAGTGGGCGCGCCAGGACGGGAACCGGTCGGACCACAGCCGGAGCTGCGAGAGGGCCTCGTCGATGTCGAAATCGGGGAGCAGCCTGTACGCCTCGAACCAGAGGCGGTAGTCCTCCTCCTTGCACCCGGTTCTGGACAGGTTCTGCCGGGCCAGTTCGGCGATGCGGGCCAGCTCGGTCCGGTCCAGCTCCCGCCAGCTCCGGCCGCCACGCACGTAGTACGCCTGGGCGAGGGCCCTCTGCACCATGGGTGTGCCGCGCGCGCCGGCGACGGCCAGCTCCCAGAGTTCGACCACCGAGTCCAGGTCCCCGTACAGGCGTTTGATGTCTGCCTGGCAGCGCACCAGGTAGTCGTCGCGCCGGTCCAGGGTTCCGTACAGCTGTGCCGCCTCGGCCAGCAGGAAGTTGGCGTCGGCGAGGTTCTCCGTGACCCAGTCGCTGGCGTCGGCGCTCAGTTCGGCGACGGACGACACCCGGGCGGCGTCCTTGATGGCCTTGGCCACGTCCACCACGGCCTGGACGTGGGTGACATAGCCGTAGATGTTCTCCGGGTTGAGCTTCCGGGTGGTGATGAAGCACTCGACGGTCTGCGCGAACCACCGGTCGGCGACGCTCATGACGGCCTGCACACCGCGCCGCTTGGCGTCCCTGAGCGCCTGGCGCATCCGGCTGCGCCGGGCCAGTCCGAGCGTGTGGTGGTGGAGGAAGTCGCCCTCCGCCAGGGCGACCGCCCGGGAGACGTACTCCTCCGCCTTGTCGAGCTCCCGGTTGAGCCGGTACATCTGGTGCCTGCCCAGGTGGTTCCAGAAGTGCGGTTCGTCGGAGACGTGCTCGGTGAGGGACTTCAGGACCTGGTGGGCCGAGTTCAGGTCCAGCCGCTCGATCAGCGGGGCGAAGTTCCTCCGGTCCTCCACACCGTCGACCAGGCCGCCCTGCCTGTCCACGAACATCTGGCGGAGCAGTACGCGCACCGGCTCCGAGGACACGTCGGTGGTGATGGCCAGTGTCTGGATGAAGTCGATGGCCAGGTCCTTCAGGTGACGGTCCCACCGTTCGTCGTTGAGCAGCTCCGCGAGCACCTGCTCGGCCAGGAGCTGGTGCTGCAGGCGCACCCGGCCGGACCGCACGGCCACCAGGCGTGCGGCCTCGGGACCGAGCACGTCGGACAGATCGAGTTCGGCCGAGGGCGTGGAGACGTGCATCAGCTTCTGCACCAGCTCCCGCTGCGGTCCGGTGTTGGAGAAGATGGTGGCCAGCGCCAGGTACTGCATGACCTCGCGGGCGCGGCCGCGGACGTTCTGCAGGTGCGTACGCACGTACGTGGAGAGTTTGGTGAACTCCCTTTCGAAGGTGATCAGCCCGTAGAAGAAGGGGGTGCGGTACCGCTCGTACCGCTCCGTGCCCAGCAGCCGCAGCTCCTCGATCCGTGCGGGGTCGGGGGCGAGCATGCTGTAGCGGCTGAGGAAGTCGGCCGTCTCCTCCGTGCCGAGCGGTTCGGAGACCAGCAGGGCGCCCCGGCCGGCCTCGCCGATTCCGCGCCGCACGTAGAGCATCGTCACGCGGGTGTTGCGCCTGGAAAGCTCCCGGTAGAGCGCCTCGCGGTAGGACTCGCTCAGGTCACCGGCCTCGGCGACCAGGAGGACCGGCATCTGCGCGATGGTGTACAGCAGATGCAGACGGTCGGCGAGCAGCGGCAGCCGGGAGGACGTCACGGGGATCCCGCCGGGCAGCACCGCCACCGGGTACTCGTGGTGCAGGTCCCAGGCCGCGCGCAGGGCGGCGGTGGTGCCGCCCGCGCCCGGCCGGTGCTCCAGCAGGACGGTGCGCGTGCGGTGGTGTTCCAGGCTGCCGCGCAACGCCGCCACGAGGTTGTCGTTGACGGACCGCACCACGTCCCGGCCCTCGTCGAGGTCGGCCCATCCGATGAGCCCGCCGCGCCAGAAGGCGTCGTTGTGGCGGTCGTCCCCCGGCAGGTCGGACGCCTCGATCCCGTCGTGCAGGATGACCAGGTACTCGCGGAGTTTCTGCATGGTCTCCGGCGAGATGGCCACCGTGCCGTTGTCCAGGGCGGGCACGGTGTAGTCCAGGTGTTCCGCGCTGGTGCCCAGTGTCCCGGTGAGCCGCTCCAGGAGTTCGGGGACGGGCAGCGGAACGTGGGTCAAGGGCACGGCGGGCTGAAGCCGGGCGAGGCCGGTGTGCAGGAAGATCGCCTTTCCCTGCAGCATCTCGTCCATCGTCTCGATCACGCGCAGCAGGCGGTCCCGGCCGGACCCGCGGGCCGTGTCGGTGCCGCCTTCGAGCACCACGACGCACACGGGCGTGTCACCGACGGCCTGGTGGAAGGAGGCGGTCAGCTGGCGCACTCCGTTCAGGCGCCGGATCACCCAGTCCCGTCCCTCCAGGGCGGGTTCGCGGCGCAGGACGGAACCCGCCGCGAGCATCCAGGCCGTGCCGCGCGAGTAGTCGATCACGGGCCGGTCGTCGGTGAGGAGGTGCACCGCCCGCTGTGTGCCCAGGACCCGTCCGGCGCGGTGGTGCAGGCCGTCGCCGTCCGACGCCGGGTCGAGGTCCACGACGACGGACCAGGGGATGCGGCCGAGGGCGGCGAGTGAGTCGGTGCGCGGCAGCTGTTCGGCCACGAGGACGTACCGTGCCGCGTGCGGGGAGAAGCCCGAGGCGGCGTCCCAGAAGGTCTCCCAGAGTTCATCGCGGGCCCGGGCGCTCTCGTGTGTCTCCCGTGCCCCTTCACGTGTGGCCGGGACCGCGGAGGAGGCGCCCCCGAACCCCGGTGCGCCGGCGGGGAAGTCGCGGTCGTACCGCATGGCGTACCACCCCGCGTACGCCAGGCAGGTCCGCGCCCTCTCGTCACCGGCCGGGAACCGGCGGGCCCAGAGCAGGGCGGCAGCCATGCGGGCCAGCATGAACTGCCGGTAGAGGGCGTCCAAACGGCCTGGCTGCCGGACGACCCACTCCTGGATTCCGGCGCGCGAGCGCTGGAGGAGGCCGACGAGCCAGTGGCAGTCGTCCGGTACGGACTTCACCGCCGGATCCTCGGCCGCCTCCAGGCAGCGGGCCAGCACGGGGAGGCGTTTGGGCGGCAGGATGTTCACCAGGACGCTGACCTCCAGGTAGGCCAGGTCGAAACCGGCCACGGAGCGGCGCGCCTGGTCGACGTCGACGATCCAGAAGGCGCCGTCGGACGCCACGAGCTCGTCCCGGGGCAGCAGCAGGTTGTCTGTGTGCAGGTCGCCGTGGCAGGTGCCGTGCACGACCGGGAAGGCGGCGTCCGCGTCCCGCTCGAACACGGTGCGCGGGTCCAGGAAGGCGTGGCCGTCCTCGCGGTGGAGTTCGCCGCCGAAGAGGCCGGCGGCCGAGCGGAGGCACTCCTCGGCCCTGCGCTCCCCGGCCACGGCCAGGAGCAGTTCGCGTGGCCGCATCGGCTCCACATCGTGCGGGTCGGCCCATGCGTCGAGGATCTTCCGGGAGATGGCCTCGACTCCGCGCAGGAGACTCTCCGACTGGTTGCGCGGCGGGGCGTACCGGTGGCTGCCACCCGCCAGTTGGTGCAGTGAGGCGACCAGCCGCCCGTCCTCCACCGTCCGCTGGTGAAGACGGACGAGGCGGGGGATGTGGTGTTCGGCGAAGTCCGGGGCGTTGTCGCGGACCCGCTGGTGCGCGGCCAGTTCGTTCGCCTCGGTCAGGCCGTCCTCGGCGGGGCCGACTCGCAGAACGTAGGTGCCCGGCTGGATGTCCCCGGTCTGCCCGCTGATGTCCACGCCGGTCAGCTCGGCCCCGGAGCGCCCCGGGGACATGGGCTGGAAGAGGAAGGCGGCGGAGGGTAACCACAGCCTCAGGGCCTCCTCGGCGACGTTTTGGTGCCGAGGGTCGCCGAGCCGCAGTTCACTGTCCATGCGCGTCCCCCCCCGAGCGGCTGATGTACTGCTTCGTTCCATGCGCCTGCCGCTGGAGTTTTTGTACCACCTCCGCCCCTCCCGGTCCCCGGAAACGGAAGAAAGGCGGGAGTGGAGGAAGGCTGTCGCGAGGCGACCGGCTTCAAGTTCGTCGACCTCGGCGACGTCATGGACGCCGTGGACGACTGAGCCGGCCGGTGCGCCGGCCGTACCCGCCCGTCGAGGCCGCCCGTGGCCGCCGTGGCCGCTCCGAGATCCCCGGGGCGGCCACGGCCGTCAGGTGGCGCCGGTGTCGGGCAGAAGGGGGCCGGACGGGTCGGTCCCGGCCAGGCTCACCAGGCCGGCGGCGATGTCGCGGAGCTTGGTGTTGGTGCGCTGGGAGATGGTCACCAGGAGCTGGAAGGCGTCCTCGGGGCCGCAGCGCCGCTCCGCCTGGACGATGCCGATGGCCTGGTCGATCGTCGCGCGGCTGCGCATGGCCCGCCGGAGCTGGGACGCCTCCTCCTCCAGCTCCCGGTAGCGTCCGAGGTCGTACGTGGCCTGCGCCAGATGGCGTTCGTAACCGCGCTGGGCGACGGCCGTGTGGTCGCGGGCCGTGGGAGTGCCGGCACGCCGGTAGGCGCGTTCGACGCGGGCCAGTTCCTCGTGGAAGCCGGTGACGTCCTCGACGTGGTGCAGGATCGCCGTGATCCCACCGCCGGGGTCGAGGACGGGGCTGCTGACCGGGCTCCAGTACTTCTCCCGGAATCCGGTGGGGCTGCCGGGGAAGGGGACGTCGTACTTCAGGACGGGCAGGGCCTGGGCCTTCCCGGTGGCCAGAACACGCCGGAACAGGCTGCCCAGGTCGTGCACGCCGCTCGCGTCCGGGTCGTCGGGATTGGCGGGGTAGGCGTCGAAGACGTGCCGTCCGACCACCTCGTCCCGCTCGCGGAAAGTCGCCTCCTCGCAGGCGCGGTTGACCTCCACGACCGTCAGAGCGGTGTCGAGCACCAGCAGGGGTGAGGTCGTGGCGCGGAATACGGCCTCGTAGTCGGCGGAGGAGGGGGTAGACGGAGCCATATCCCCACTCATGCTCCAAGTCCGGCGTTCAATGCGTACCGCCTCCGCGCGCGGTGCCTTCCGCCGCCGTCCGCCGGTTCGTCCATGGTGTCTGCGCGGGAGGGTCCGAACGGTACGGGCCGGAGGGGAATGCGGCGGGAATGACACCTTTGGCTGGAACATGCGGGTTGGGTGGTTGGCATCCGGCCCACTCGGCAACAGACCAGTACCGGGCGGACTCCCGGAGCCCGGCAGCCCACGTTCAGGAGAACGCAGTGACACCTCGTACGACCATGACCGCGATCGCCCTCGCGTCAGCCCTCCTCGTAGCGGCCTGCGGAGGGGCGGAGGGACGGGAGGGAGCCGGGGGCGGGGGTACGGATCCGGCGGCCGGCCGGTCCGAACGGTCCGAGGGCACCGGGCGGAGCGCCCCGCCCTCCGCGCCCGACGGCGCGCCCTCGTCCTCCGCCCCGTCGCCGTCCCGGTCCGGGGACGGGGCGGAGGACGTGGTGCTGCGCGACACCTCCCGCAGGACGGGGGCCGCCCGGGAGGCGGGCGTGAACGACTTCCCGGAGCTGCTC
The DNA here is from genome assembly GCF_057196705.1 of Streptomyces sp. ATLC9. Taxonomy (NCBI): domain Bacteria; kingdom Bacillati; phylum Actinomycetota; class Actinomycetes; order Kitasatosporales; family Streptomycetaceae; genus Streptomyces; species Streptomyces sp. ATLC9. The sequence goes on from NZ_JBXUOY010000068.1 coordinate 11,822, forward strand.
CGGGTGCGGGTGGGGATCCACGACACCTATGACCGGGTCGTCTTCGACTTTGACGAGGGCACTCCGCGGTTCGTGGCCGAGTACGTGGACACCCTGCACCAGGACGGCTCCGGTGAGGTCATCTCCCTCAAGGGCGACCAGGACCTGAAGATCTCCTTCCTCCGGTCCGTGCCCGCCACCGACTTCGACGACGGCGGCGAGAACACCCCCGTCATCCGCGAGCTGCGGCTGGTGAGTTACTTCGAGGGCGAGACGCTCTTCGGCGTCGGCGTCGAACCCGAGGGTGACGGCCCGGCGGGTTTCCGGGTGACCACGGGTAAGAACAAGATCATCCTGGATGTCTCCCACCGGGCGGCCGGCTGACGGCCCCCGGGGAGGCGGGACGGAAAACTTCCGGCCGGGAACCGCTGTTGCCAGGGTGACGGCCACCCGCTCGGCACCGTTGGTATGAGCGGGCCCGGGGGCTCTCCGCTCCGGGGGCCCACGGGCGTTCGACGGCGGCGTCCCGGCGCACATGGTCGCCTACCCGGAACCGCTGCGCCGGCCCGGGACCGGCACTCCGGTCCCCGGCCGAGGGGGAGCATTCCATCGAGGTCGTCCCGGGTGTGGTCCACGGCCAGGTCCGCGCCCAGACTCTCCACCGCCCGCACCTTCTCCGGCCCGCCCGCCGCGCCGACGACGGTGGCGCCCCTGTGCCGGGCGTACTGGACCAGGAGCGAGCCGGTGCCCCCGGCCGCGGCCAGGACCAGCACCGTGTCGGCGGGGGAGAGGCCGGCGAAGCGGAGGACGCCCATGGCGGTACGGCCGGTGCCGACCAGGGCGACGGCGAGGTCCTCGCTCAGACTGCCGGGCAGCGGGTGCAGCCGCCTGGTGCCGGTGACGGCCGGCAGCTCGGCGGGCGTGGGCGTCGGGCCGAGCCGCAGTCCCTCGCGCAGGGCGGTGTCCACCGGGTGAACCCCGGCCGCCGCGACGGCGATCCGCACCCGGCCGGGGCCGGGGGGGGGGGGGGGGCGCCCGCGCCCCCCCCCCCCCCCCCCCCCCCCCCCCCCACCCTCGGTCCTCAAGCGAGCTTGAGTTCAAGGCCGTTGGGTGAACGGCGGATTCACACCCTGGGGAAGCGGGTCTGGAGGTCCCAGAGCACGGGGTTGTCGCCCAGCCTCTCGTGGATGTCGGTGAGGTCGGCGATCAGGTCGTGCAGGAAGTCGCGGGCCTCGCGGCGCAGCTCGCCGTGGTTGACGGTCAGCGGCGGCTCGTCGGCGGGCAGCCAGTCGGCGGTGACGTCCACCCAGCCGAAGCGGCGCGCGAAGCGGAGGTTGTCGGCCGACTCCACGAAGTCCAGCTCGGCGTACCGCGGCCTGGCGGCGCGGCTGCCGAGCGGGTCGCGGTCGAGGCGCTCGGCGATGTCGCACAGCGCCCAGGCGAAGTCGAGCACCGGCACGGTGCCGCGCGCGGTGGACAGCTCCCGGTCCGTCCCGCTGTCCGCGAGGTAGACGTCGCCGCAGAACAGGTCGTGCCGCAGCGCCCGCGCGTCCGCCGAGCGGTAGTCGGTCTGCGGCGGGTCGGGGAAGCGGCGGGAGAGGGAGTAGCCGATGTCGAGCACGGAAGCGATGGTGGCACGGCGGGGCGTGCGTACGCCCACCGGGCGGGGCGGGGCGCTGCTCCCCGCCGTCGTCGGGACCGGTCGGTGGCGTGCCGTCCGGGGCGGCCGAGCCGCCCTGCGAGGGCGCGGCCATGCCGCGCTGCTCCTGCCCCTGCTCCTGCTCCTGCCACGCGAGGGGGCCGTGGAACGCGCGAGGCGCCCGGCACCGCACACGCGTGCGGCGCCGGGCACCCTCGTGAGGTGTCGGGCGATCAGACGTTGACGCCGAAGTCCTTGGCGATGCCGACCAGGCCGGAGGCGTAGCCCTGGCCGACGGCGCGGAACTTCCACTCCGCGCCGTGGCGGTACAGCTCGCCGAAGACCATGGCGGTCTCGGTGGCGGCGTCCTCGCTCAGGTCGTAGCGGGCGATCTCGGAGCCGCCGGCCTGGTTGAGGATGCGGATGTAGGCGTTGCGGACCTGGCCGAAGTTCTGGCTGCGGCTCTCGGCGTCGTAGATGGAGACCGGGAAGACGATCTTGTCGATGTCGGCGGGCAGCGCCGCGAGGTTGACGTTGATCTGCTCGTCGTCACCCTCGCCCTCGCCGGTGCGGTTGTCACCGGTGTGGACGATCGCCTGGTCCGGGGTGGCCTTGTTGTTGAAGAAGACGAAGTGCTGGTCCGAGTAGACCTGGCCGTTCGCGTTGACCGCGATGGCGCTGGCGTCGAGGTCGAAGTCGGTGCCGGTGGTCGTACGGACGTCCCAGCCGAGGCCGACCGTGACGGCGGTCAGGCCGGGGGCCTCCTTGGTGAGCGAGACGTTGCCGCCCTTGGACAGGCTTACAGCCATGGGGATGCCCTTCTGTGGTGTTTCCGTGCTGGCCCTTACTGGTCCATTTCCTACCCTCTCCAACGCCGACGGTGGGTGACCGGGTTCCACGTTTCTTTGCTTTCTTTACCTTCCTCGCCGGTGGAGCGGGGGAGTGAGGGGAGCCGGGGAGGAGCCGGAGGGCGGGGAAAACGCCGTGACGACGGGCCCGGAGGGCGGGATCATGGGAGTCATGTCCGGGCCCTACCTCATCCGCGGCTCGGTCTCCCTGCCGGAGGCCGAGCTGAACTGGCGTTTCTCACGCTCCTCCGGGCCTGGCGGCCAGCACGTCAACACCAGTGACAGCCGGGTTGAGCTCCGTTTCGACCTCGCGTGCACCGAGGCACTGCCCGAGGTGTGGAAGGAGCGGGCCCTGGAGCGGCTGGCCGGCCGACTGGTGGACGGGGTCCTGGTCGTACGGGCCGCCGAGCACCGCTCCCAGTGGCGGAACCGCGAGACCGCGGCCGTACGCATGGCCGCGGTGCTGGCGGAGGCGACCGCTCCGCCGCCGCGCCCGCGCAGGAAGGGCAAGGTCCCGCGCGGGATCAACGAGCGGCGGCTGCGGAACAAGAAGCACCGCTCCGACGTCAAGCGCGGCCGTTCCGGCCGCGACTGGGGGTAGGCCGGCCGGGCCGGCCCATCCCCTCGCCGCTCAGTACCGGGGCTGCGCCGGTGTCCGTCGCCGGAAGGCCGTGGCGGTGACGACCGCGGCGACGGCGACGAGCACTGCGGTCCCGATGCCGATGGCCGCCCAAGGCGGCCCGCTGCCGCCGGTCTCCTCCCGTTCGGCCACCTGCTCCCCCTCCTGCTCCTCGCCGGGCTTGGCGGTGGGCGGTCCCTCGTTCCTGCCGTCGGCCTCGCCGTCCTCGGGGGAGGGGGACTCGGAGGCTTCGAGGGCGGCGTAGTACTTGGAGAAGACCGGACTCACGTCCGCCGGCCCGGGGTCGCCGTCGCCGTCGACCAGGACCTGTGCGGGTCTGACGATGCCGTGCCCGAGGTACATGCTGGGTTCCTCGCCCCGCTGGGACATCCCCGTCGTCTCGACCATCACACGCAGGACCTGGTGGTTGGTCCAGTCGGGGTGCTCGGCCCAGATGAGTGCGGCCGAGGCGGACGCGATGGCGGCCGCCTGGCTCGTGCCACCGGGGTCGCCGGGGGCGGAGAGAACCAGGTGGGGGCCGTAGTTGGAGAAGTCGGCCACCGTGCCGGTCTCGTCTACTGCGCCTACGGCGACGACGCCCGGCATCGACGCGGGATAGTGCGTCTTGGTCTTGAGTCCCTGGTTCCCGGCGGAGGCGAAAACCAGCTTGCCGCGCTTATTGGCCTCGTCGATCGCGCCCTGGAGGGCGGCGTACGTCTCATTGTCCACACCGGAGACACCCTGTGAGATGTTGATGATTTTGGCATCACTCCGAGCTGCGTACCGGATCGCCTCGATGATCGGTTCATGTGAGCTGAAGATGCCCTCTTCGACATGCGTCCGCAAGGGCAGGATCTTTGCTTCGGGAGCCAAACCTCGAAGGCTGTTCTCTGCCCCGGAGCCGGCGATCAGCGCGGCCATCTCCGTTCCATGACCGTCCATGTCCTCATGGGCATCAGAGTCCTTGGGAGTGAAGCTCTTTCCGGGTAGCAGCCTGCCGGTCAATCCTGGCGTCGGCTTCACTCCGGAGTCGATGACGGCGACTGTTACGCCCTTTCCCTTGCCGACTTTCCACAGACCTGAGGCGTTCATGGCGTCGAGGTACCACTGCTGGTCCGGTCTGACCTCGGCAGAAGCAGGAGGTGCGAGCAGTCCCAGAGACATGAGCATGGCCACAAACAGGCCGACTGCGGTCAGCGTTCGTCTATGTGGGGGGTGGACATGGGTTCGCATGTGACAGCGCACTTTCTCGGAATCAATCGATGACCGGCGGCACAACGTCCCGTCGCCCCACCCAGGTCTCCTCGTCTTCGGTGAGGTAGTCGGGACGGCGGCTCTGCTCCTCTCCGCGATTCCTTGACTGGGGATTCGTGTTGGTCGGCCGTCCAACACCTGCCGCCCCCGATGCTGTGCTCCCCCGGACGAGCCCGGTGCCGCCTGGAGTGAACTCCGTACGGCCGCGGCCGCTGCCCACGCGCGGGTTTCCCGCAGCACCGCCCGGTGGCGACATCATGGGGCGTCCTGGATGCATGCCTCTGCCTGTCGGAGGGCTGCCATTCGCGGCCCCCGAAAAACCGCCTACAGGCCGTCCCACTGGAGCTCGGTCCCCGCCGACGGTGGTCCCGCGTGGAGTTCCGGTTCCCACAGAAGGGCCGCTCACCTGACGAGGCGTACCGCCCATGATGCCGTCTCTGGCAGGGTTCCGTGGCGGGATGCCGCCTCCTCCGCCATTGACCGGCGGCCGACCGGTCGCAGCAGGATGGGGCTGCAGTGGACCGGTGCGGTGGGGCGGTCCACCGGGTGCCACTGGCGGAGTAGTCGGAGCTGATGGACCTGCGGATGACTGAGAGGGAGCCGGCCCCGTCTGCGGTCCGGGCTCATGGGCTGGAGGCGAAATGACGGAGTCGATCGTCATGCTGGTAGCGCGGTCGACCACCGGGATAGGGCGATCAACTGTAAGAACGGCCCGGTCAGTGGTGGGGGCGGGACGGAAGTCCTCGTCGCCCTTGGCAGCAACCACGCCTCCTGAGGCGGTACTCGGCTCCCGGTGGGCCAAGTTTGTCTGCGAACCGGATTCCGGCACCGAGTTCGGCGTGTAAGTGCCGGGGTCTTCCCCGTACCGGTTCGGCAGCGGCTTGAAGTCGGGTTCCTCCGCGGCGCGGAGGCTTTCCCCGGTCGTCCTGTAGTACGAGGACAGCCGGTTGAGCTGGTTGATCGCCTCCTGGCGCTTGCTCTCCTCGCGCTCCTGGCGGGCCTTGTCCTTCTCCGGGTCGGCGTAGCACATCAACTCGGGCTCGGGGATGGCGGCCTTGGCCTCGGTCAGGGCCTGCCCCGCGTTGACCATGTGCTGTCCGAGCGTGCGGACGTACGCGGCGAACCGCATCGACTCCAGGGCGAACTGGCGCCCCCACTCGCGGAATGCGTCGCCGCCCTCGCCGTCCCACTCCACGCGGTCGATGTAGGCGCGCAGTTCGCCGCCGATGCCGTCCATGTCGGAGCCGGCCTTGCCGAGGGCCTGGCCGCGTGAGGTGAGCAGACCGGGGTCGGCCTTCGCGACCATAGCGTTGAGTGCGGTGAGTGACTTGCTCTCGAACTCTCCCGATGCCATTCCCGCCCCCCTCAGTCGAAGTCCGTGTCCGCGTCGAGGGCCTTCTTGTCGCCTTCGGAGGAGAGGTCCTTGCCGCTCTCCGAGTCACCACGCCGACTTGCCGACAGGTGCTCCTCGACCTGTGTCTGGATGGCCTGGAAGCGCCGCCGCTGGTCCGCCTCGACGTTGCCGTAGCCCTTGTCCACGATCTCGGTGGCGATCCCCAGTGCCTCCAACTGCTCGCCGAAGAGCCGGGAGAGGGCTTCCAGCCGTGTGTGCACCTTGTCATAGTGGGCTGACAGATCCTCCGCCGCACTGAAGCCCGTGCCGTACGCGTCCGGGGCGACGGTCTGTTCGCCGATCTGCTTGTGGGACGCGGGGGACTCGCCCAGCTCGCCCAGGAGTTCGTCGATGCGGCCCTTGAAGGCGGTGAGCGTTTCGGCCTGGTAGTTCAGGCTCTTGCCGCCGCCGAAGTCACGCTCGCCCGTCACGTCGTGCCCCCGTCCCCCGAATAGTCGCCACGTCGCCACGCTGTGCCAAGGCCGTGTCACGTCAGTGTAGTCAGCGGGCGGCCGGACCCGTCGGGGCTGTGGACGGCGGGCGCGTTTTCCGGCCGGGTGAGCCGGGCCGCGGGGTGCTCGTTACGCCAGGCGTCGGTAGCGTCCGCGGAAATACGCCAGGGGCCCGCTCTCCGAGGACGGCAGCGAGGTGGCCAGTACCCGGCCGATCACCAGGGTGTGGTCACCCGCGCTCACCCGCTGTTCGGTGCGGCACTCCAGCGTCGCCAGCGCCCCGTCCACCAGGGGCGCGCCGGAGGCCTCGCCGCGGGTGCAGGGCATGTCCTGGAAGAGGAGGCGGTCGCTGACGCGACCGCGCATGGAGAAGCGGCCCGCGATGTGGCGCTGTTCCTCCGCGAGCAGGGAGGCGGCCCACAGTGGCTGCCGCTCCAGCAGTTCGTCCACCCGGGAGTCCTCGCGCACGCTGACCAGCACCAGCGGCGGGTCCAGGGAGACGGAGAGGAGGGAGGTCGCGGTCATGCCCACGTCCTCGCCGCGCGGCCCGTCCTCCGGGTCGTGCGCCGTCACCAGTACCACGCCCGCGGCCAGCCGTGCCAGGGCCGCGCGGAACTCCTCCTCGCCCACCCCCTCAGGATGCGGGACACCGGGGGCGCGGCGCGAGGTCGGAGTAGGGACGTTCCGGGACATCTGATGCTGTGGTGTCGGGTGCACACCTCGCACGCTAGGCGCCGCTCGGGGGAGTCCGCATCGGGCCCCGGGACTGGACCGGACCTAGGTACACGGGCTGAACGATCCGCAGGTCAGGGCCGGGATTTGCGTTCGGTACGGTTGCGGCCCGGGTCGGAGCGCTCCCGCGTACCGCAGTCGTGCGCCCGAACTCGGTTGTGACATGGGTCACACAGGGGGGCAATTGTTGACCCTGTGTACCGGTTGGGCAGCTCGCTGTGATTCAGTGGCCTGCAGGCGGGGGAAAGTCCAAAACCGGATCATCTGGAGTCACCCACTCGAGTCTCAGGGGGAGGGCGGATGGAAGCCGAGTCGGAGCCGTACGTGCGCCTCACCACCCTGCGCAGGCTCCACCAGTCCATGGCGGACCTCAACACCGCGCGCAGCCTGGCGGACACCCTGCAGATCGTCGCCGACGGCATCGTGAAGGGTCTCGACTTCGAGCTGGCCGCGGTCAACCTCGTCCAGCCCGACGGGGACCTCGTGGTGGCGGCCGTCGCGGGCAGCGAGGGCGCCGAGGCGATGATGGCGGGCCGCACGGGCTCGCGGGCGGCCTGGGACCGGCGGCTGGCGCTGGGAGAGCGCTGGGGCGAGCTGCGTTTCATCCCGTACACCGAGGCGTGGGTCCTGATGGACGACGACGTGCCGCAGTGGCACACCGCCGGCCCGGCCCCGCGGTACGCCGACGAGTGGCATCCGATGGACCTCCTCATGGCGCCGATGCACTCCTCCGACGGGGAGCTCCTCGGCGTCATCTCCGTCGACAAGCCGCGCAACGGGCGGCGCCCTGGCGCGTGGGGGCGCGAAGCGTTGCAGATGTACGCCTTTCAGGCGGGGATTGCGATCAGCAACGCCCGGCTGCGCGCAAACATGCAGCGCGCGCTGGTCCGTCTGGAGCGCGAGCAGCAGGCGCTGAGGTCGAGTGAGGAGAGCTTCCGGCAGGCGTTCGAGTACGCGCCCAGCGGCATGGCGGTCACCGAGCTGGGCGGCGACCAGCACGGGCGGCTGGTGCGCACCAACGACGCGCTGTGCCGTCTGCTGGGCCGGCCCGCGGCGACACTGCGGCGCTACGGCTTCTCCGACCTCGTCCACCCCGAGGACGTGGCCACCCTGATGCGCACCTCCGCCGAGGGCGGTCGGGCCGAGCTGCGGCTGGCGCGGCGCGACGGTTCCTACCTGTGGGTCTCCCTGCGCAACTCGGTGGTGGCCGACGCCACCGACGGTCCGCGCTTCCTGCTCACCCACGTCGAGGACATCGAGGAGCGCAAGCGGCACGAGCTCCAGCTCGCCCACCGGGCCAGCCACGACTCGCTCACCGGCCTGCCCAACAGCGCCGAGCTGCGGGCCCGGCTCAGTGCCCGGCTGTGCGACAAGCCCGCGCCGGTGCCCGACGCGGCGCACATGGGCCCGGGGGCGGCCGGCCTCTCCGGCGGCGGTTTCGGTCCGGAGGACTTCGGCACCGGTGGCTTCGGCCGGGACGGGTTCGGCTTCGAGGGTGTCCTCCAGGACGGTTTCGGAAGGGACGGTTACCGGGACGGCTTCGGGGAGGTCCTGCCGGGGCTGCCCGGCGGCTACGACCACCACGTCCACACCGTCCCGCCCGCGAGCGACGACCCTTCCGAGAAGGGGCTGGCGGTCCTCTTCTGCGACCTCGACGGCTTCAAGTCGATCAACGACCGCTTCGGCCACCACTGCGGCGACGCCGTGCTGATCGAGGTGGCGAGACGCCTTTCGAGTGGTGTTCGCGACAACGACACCGTCGCCCGGCTGGGTGGTGACGAATTCGTCGTCCTGGCGGACGGGTTGTGCCGTGGCGATGCCGCTGACCTGGCCGTACGGCTGCGCAACGCGATCACTCCGCCCATCCGCGTGGAAGGGCGCGCAGTACGGGTGGGGGCGAGCTTCGGCATCGGCTGGGCGGGCTGCGGGATGTCCGCCGAGGAGGTCCTGCACTCCGCCGACCAGCGGATGTACGTCGAGAAGCGGTCGCGCTCCAAGGCCCACCGCCGGGCCGGATGAGGAGTGGGCCGGTCCCGGGGCCGGGGCGTCGCGGGGGCACGGTGCGAGGGGTCACAGGCACCACGCTCTTTAACCCGAAAGGGGTAGGCTGCGCCGGGCAGGCACCCGTCATGGAGGAGCGCACGGAATGACCGCCGGTAACAACGGCTCGGGCACGCCGGAGAACGACGACCCGTTCGCCTACCTCTACCGTTCCGAGGGCGGTACGGGTGGTGACACAGGCGCCGCGGCCTCGCAGCCGGGCGTGCCCCGCACCTCGTACAACCACGTCCGTGCCGTGGGCGAGCGCCGCTACGGCGGGCAGCAGGGCCAGCAGCAGGGGCCCCCGCCGCACCAGCCCCAGCGGCAGCCGCACCAGCCCAGCGCGCACTACGCGGCCCCCGAGACCGTGCCCGGCGGTCGTGCCGCCGCGCGGCGCGAGGC
>NZ_JBXUOY010000069.1:0-21092 GCF_057196705.1 Streptomyces sp. ATLC9
ACCATCGGCACCCGCCGGACCGGTCGGACCCGTCGCACCGGTCGCACCATCGGCACCCGCCGGACCCGCCGGACCGGTCGGACCCGTCGCACCATCGGCACCCGCCGGACCGGTCGGACCCGTCGCACCGGTCGCACCATCGGCACCCGCCGGACCCGTCGGACCCGTCGCACCGGTCGCACCATCGGCACCCGCCGGACCCGCCGGACCCGTCGGACCCGTCGGACCCGTCGCACCATCGGCACCCGCCGGACCGGTCGGACCCGTCGCACCGGTCGCACCATCGGCACCCGCCGGACCCGCCGGACCGGTCGGACCCGTCGCACCATCGGCACCCGCCGGACCCGTCGGACCCGTCGCACCATCGGCACCCGCCGGACCGGTCGGACCCGTCGCACCGGTCGCACCATCGGCACCCGCCGGACCCGCCGGACCCGCCGGACCCGTCGCACCATCGGCACCCGCCGGACCCGTCGCACCATCGGCACCCGCCGGACCCGCCGGACCCGTCGCACCATCGGCACCCGCCGGACCCGTCGGACCCGTCGCACCGGTCGCACCATCGGCACCCGCCGGACCCGCCGGACCGGTCGGACCCGTCGCACCATCGGCACCCGCCGGACCCGCCGGACCGGTCGGACCCGTCGCACCATCGGCACCCGCCGGACCGGTCGCACCGGTCGCACCATCGGCACCCGCCGGACCGGTCGCACCGGTCGCACCATCGGCACCCGCCGGACCGGTCGGACCCGTCGGACCCGTCGCACCATCGGCACCCGCCGGACCCGTCGCACCGGTCGCACCGTCAGCACCATCGGCACCCGCCGGACCGGTCGGACCCGTCGCACCGGTCGCACCGTCAGCACCCGCCGGACCGGTCGGACCCGTCGCACCGGTCGCACCGTCAGCACCCGCCGGACCGGTCGGACCCGTCGCACCCGTCGCACCGTCAGCACCCGCCGGACCGGTCGGACCCGTCGCACCCGTCGGACCCGTCGGACCCGTCGCGCCATCAGCACCCGCCGGACCGGTCGGACCCGTCGGACCCGTCGGACCCGTCGGACCGGGGCAGAGCCAAACGTAGATGGAGCAAGACAGGGTCTCTTCTCCGTCCTCAGCCTGACTTGAAGGTGCCGCCGGCGCAGAAGCCGCTACCGCGAACTGACCTCCGGACAGTGCGGCCGAGGCGATGGCGACTCCACCGACCAGACTCCACAACTTCTCGCGCCGGCCTCTGAGAAGACCGTAGCGGGAGCGTGCGTTCATCGCTTCTCCTCTGTGGTTGTGTGCGGCTGCTCGGACAGCAGCCGCACATAATATTATTAAAAGTGACGAAAAGTGCACTCCGGGTGAGAGTCGCGATGTCGGCTCTGTCCCTCCGAAACCCGTACAGAACGACAGGTGGCTCAGTGTGTCGACATCGAGGGGAGCGCCCCTGAACAGCGGTGCCGGTGTCCCCGATGCTCCGTTCGAGTCTTGAGAGCGAGTAGCGAAGACGAATCTCCCCGGCTCGAACGGAGACTCGATTTCGCCAAAGAGCCAGTCACGGCGCGGCCCTCTCGTCACCCCTTGGCCTCCGTCACCGCACAGGGCCCATGACCGCCGAGGTCCTTGACGACCACCTGTACGGGGCGGCCGCTCCGCAGGCGGTCACCGACGAGATCGGCTTCGGTTGCCGCGAGGCATTGGGGAGCCGGGTGAGGCGGCGCGAGATCGACGCGGGGACGCGTCCGGGAACGGACGGCTGGGAATCCGCCCGGCCCCTCACGCTCCGGGGTGCCCCGGAGGACCGCCGTCAGCGGGAGACGGTGACCTCCACGCGCTGGAACTCCTTGAGCTCCGAGTAGCCCGTGGTGGCCATGGCCCGGCGCAGGGCGCCGAAGAAGTTCATGTGGCCCTCGGGGCTGTGCGAGGGACCGAGCAGGATCTCCTCGGTGGTGCCGACCGTGCCGAGGTTGACGCGTCTGCCACGCGGCACGTCCTCGTGGACGGCCTCCATGCCCCAGTGGTGCCCGTGGCCGGGCGCATCGGTGGCACGGGCCAGCGGGGAGCCCATCATCACCGCGTCCGCGCCGCAGGCGACGGCCTTGGGCAGGTCGCCGGACCAGCCCACGCCGCCGTCGGCGATGACGTGGACGTACCGGCCGCCGGACTCGTCCAGGTAGTCGCGGCGGGCCGCCGCCACGTCGGCGACGGCGGTGGCCATCGGCACCTGGATGCCCAGCACGTTGCGGGTGGTGTGCGCGGCGCCGCCGCCGAAGCCGACGAGCACGCCCGCCGCACCGGTACGCATCAGGTGCAGCGCGGCGGTGTACGTGGCGCAGCCGCCGACGATGACGGGGACGTCGAGCTCGTAGATGAACTGCTTGAGGTTGAGCGGTTCGGCCGCCGAGGAGACGTGCTCGGCGGAGACGGTGGTGCCGCGGATGACGAAGATGTCCACGCCCGCGTCCACGACCGCCTTGGAGAACTGCGCGGTGCGCTGCGGCGACAGCGCGGCGGCCGTCACCACGCCGGAGTCGCGCACCTCCTTGATCCGCTGCCCGATCAGCTCCTCCCGGACGGGGGCGGAGTAGATCTCCTGGAGGCGGCGGGTCGCCGCGTCCTCGTCCAGCTCGGCGATCTCGTGGAGCAGCGGCTCGGGGTCCTCGTAACGCGTCCACAGGCCCTCGAGGTTGAGCACCCCCAGGCCGCCCAGCTCGCCGATGCGGATCGCGGTGCGCGGCGAGACGACCGAGTCCATCGGGGCGGCCAGGAACGGCAGCTCGAAGCGGTAGGCGTCGATCTGCCAGGCGATCGAGACCTCCTTCGGGTCCCGCGTGCGGCGGCTGGGCACCACCGCGATGTCGTCGAAGGCGTACGCCCGCCTCCCGCGCTTGCCGCGGCCGATCTCGATCTCAGTCACGTGCTGTGCCCTTCCTACGGTCTACGCCCCCAGTATCCCCGAGCGGGGCACCGGGGGCGCGCACCGGGGGCGGGGGGGGGGGGGGGGGGGGGGGGGCCGGGGGGGGCCGCGGGGGCGCCGGCGGGGGGGCGCGGCTCGGGGCCCGGGCGGGGGGGGGCGGGGCCCGCTTCCGGCCGGTCCGTCTCAGCGCCGGGAGTAGTTCGGCGCCTCGGTGGTCATCTGGACGTCGTGCGGATGGCTCTCCTTGAGCCCGGCCGCGGTGATGCGCACGAAGCGGCCCCTGGCCTTCAGCTCCGGCACCGTCCGGCCTCCGACGTAGAACATCGACTGCCGCAGGCCGCCGACGAGCTGGTGCACCACCGCGCCCAGCGGGCCGCGGTAGGGGACCTGGCCCTCGACGCCCTCGGGGATGAGCTTGTCGTCGGCGCCGACCGCCTCCTGGAAGTAGCGGTCCTTGGAGTAGGACTTGGCCTGGCCGCGCGACTGCATCGCACCCAGCGAGCCCATGCCGCGGTAGGACTTGAACTGCTTGCCGTTGATGAACAGCAGCTCGCCCGGCGACTCCTCGCAGCCGGCCAGCAGGCTGCCGAGCATCACGGTGTCGGCGCCGGCGACCAGGGCCTTGGCGATGTCGCCGCTGTACTGCAGCCCGCCGTCGCCGACGACCGGGACGCCGCTCTCCCTCGCGGCGAGGGCGGCCTCGTAGATCGCGGTGACCTGCGGGACGCCGATGCCGGCGACGACGCGGGTGGTGCAGATCGAGCCCGGACCGACGCCGACCTTGACGCCGTCGGCGCCGGAGTCGATCAGCGCCCTGGCGCCGTCGCGGGTGGCGACGTTGCCGCCCACCACGTCGACCGAGGAGTTGGACTTGATCTTGGCGATCATCTCGCCGACCAGCTTCGAGTGGCCGTGCGCGGTGTCCACGACGATGAAGTCGGCGCCCGCCTCGATCAGCGCCTGGGCCCGCTCGAAGGCGTCGCCGGCCACCCCGACCGCCGCGCCGACGATGAGCCGGCCCTCGGCGTCCTTGGCGGCGTGCGGGTACTTCTCCGCCTTGACGAAGTCCTTGACGGTGATCAGGCCCTTGAGCACGCCCTCGCCGTCGACCAGCGGCAGTTTCTCGATCTTGTGGCGGCGCAGCAGCTCCATGGCGTCCGCACGCGAGATGCCCACCTTGCCGGTGACCAGCGGCATCGGCGTCATGACCTCGCGGACCTCGCGGCTGCGGTCGGTCTCGAAGGCCATGTCGCGGTTGGTGACGATGCCCAGCAGCCTGCCGGTCGCGTCGGTGACCGGCACGCCGCTGATGCGGAAGCGGCCGCACAGCTGGTCGGCCTCGCGCAGCGTGGCGTCGGGGCGGATGGTGATCGGATCGGTGACCATGCCGGACTCCGACCGCTTGACCTGGTCGACCTGGTCGGCCTGGCCCTCGATCGACAGGTTGCGGTGCAGCACGCCGACACCGCCCTGCCGGGCCATGGCGATCGCCATGCGGGCCTCGGTGACCTTGTCCATCGCCGCGGAGATCAGCGGGACGTTCACCCTCACGTTGCGCGAGACGTACGAGGAGGTGTCGATGTCCTGCGGGGCCATGTCCGACTCGCCCGGCAGCAGCAGCACGTCGTCGTAGGTCAGCCCGAGTGCGGCGAACTTCGCGGGAACCCCGTCGGCACCGCCGACGCTGCCCGCACTGCCGACGTTGTCCGTCATGACGCCTTCCATGGCACCTTCCCCAATACTCTTGCCCGGCGCGGACGTCCATGCTAACGGGCCCGGGAAGGGCCCCGTGCCGCCCGCGGAACCGTCCGCGGCTCCGGTCGCGGGACCGCCGCCGGACCGCCGAACAGCTGTGGCCGGCCCCGGATCACTGCTCCGCGAGAGCGCGCAGCCGCGACAGGGCTCGATGCTGGGCAACGCGTACGGCCCCCGGGGACATTCCGAGCATCTGCCCGGTCTCCTCGGCGGTGAGTCCGACCGCCACCCGCAGCAGCACCAGCTCGCGCTGGTGTTCGGGAAGGTTGGCCAGCAGCTTCCTCGCCCACTCCGCGTCGCTGCTCAGCAGGGCCCGCTCCTCCGGGCCCAGCGAGTCGTCGGGCCGCTCGGGCATCTCGTCCGAGGGCACCGCGGTGCTGCCCGGCCCGCGCATGGCGGCCCGCTGGAGGTCGGCGACCTTGTGCTGGGCGATGGCGACCACGAACGCCTCGAAGGGCTTGCCGGTGTCGCGGTAGCGCGGCAGCGCGCACAGCACCGCCAGGCAGACCTCCTGTGCCAGGTCGTCCACGAAGTGCCGGGCGTCCCCGGGCAGCCGGGTCAGCCGCGTCCTGCAGTACCGCAGGGCGAGGGGGTGGACGCGGGCGAGGAGGTCGTGGGTGGCCCGCTCGTCGCCCTCCACCGCACGCTGGACGAGGGCACCGATCTCACCGCGGCCGTCCGCCGCGGATGGCGTCTCGTCGTCACGCATCGGTCCATGGTGCACCCGGCGCGGCCGTTCCGCCGCACCCCGTCCGTGGTTGTGCACTGAAGCGTTATGGGCGGGGGCACTCGCTGTCACGTCCCGCGCCCTCCCCTCACGCCTGACCGTCACGTCCCCGAGGAACTCCATACCTCCAGGATGCGGCACACCGGAGATTACGGCACCGGAGCTCCGCCCGGAGCTCCGCCGCCTCACGGCGCCCCGGGGTCGGCGGATCCTCTTCCCGGGCGCACCGGCCACACCCCACGCGCCCCGCGCACACAGTACGTACGACGTGCGAGGACGGCCGCGGGCGGGGAGCGCGGCGGCTCCACCGCTCCGGTGCCGCCGGGTGTCCGCCGTCCGGGAGGAGACCGGACGGCGGACGGGACTTCCACGGCACGCCCTAACGGACGAGACCCCAGCGGAAGCCGAGCGCCACGGCATGTGCCCTGTCGGAGGCCCCGAGCTTCTTGAACAGTCTCCGCGCATGGGTCTTCACCGTGTCCTCGGACAGGAACAGCTCGCGTCCGATCTCGGCGTTGGAGCGGCCGTGGCTCATACCCTCCAGCACCTGGATCTCACGGGCGGTGAGTGTCGGCGCGGCGCCCATCTCGGCCGAGCGCAGCCGCCGCGGCGCGAGCCGCCAGGTGGGGTCGGCCAGCGCCTGGGTGACCGTGGCCCGCAGCTCGGCGCGCGAGGCGTCCTTGTGCAGGTAGCCGCGGGCGCCGGCGGCGACGGCGAGTGCGACGCCGTCCAGGTCCTCCGCCACGGTCAGCATGATGACGCGGGCGCCGGGGTCGGCCGACAGCAGGCGCCGCACGGTCTCGACACCGCCCAGGCCGGGCATCCGAACGTCCATGAGGATGAGGTCGGACCGGTCCGCGCCCCAGCGGCGGAGGACTTCCTCGCCGTTGGCCGCGGTCGTCACACGTTCCACGCCGGGCACGGTCGCGACCGCGCGGCGCAGCGCCTCTCGGGCAAGCGGGGAGTCGTCGCAGACGAGGACGGAAGTCATGATCGCCCTCCGCAGCTCATGCGCATCACCTTAAGCCTCCAGGGCTGGTACGAATCGTCACCTGTGCGGTTGACCGCCCCGGACATCCATCCGGCACTTGTCTGTGTCAACCGCCTCCGCACACTCAACGACGGTCACCCGAAAGAGTTACGGTCTCCGGCGTCCGCTTTCAACACCCTACGTGATGGCGCAGACACGGAGGGGGTATCCCACGCAGATCAGCGGCCGTGTCGTCATTTGCCCTGTTTGGCGGGTTTTCTTTTTATTACTCGCGTATGTCCCAAGAATCCCGAAGATGCATATTTACATCTACTCATACCGTGGATGTACGGTCGTGACTGTTCTCGACTGGTTCACCGGCATCAGTTCGCTTCGAGAGGACGAGCCATGGCAGATTTCTCCCGCCTTCCGGGTCCCAACGCCGATCTGTGGGACTGGCAGCTGCTGGCCGCCTGTCGAGGAGTCGACAGCTCGCTGTTCTTCCACCCCGAGGGGGAGCGCGGAGCGGCCCGCAGCGCACGCGAGGCGTCCGCGAAGGAGGTGTGCATGCGCTGCCCGGTGCGGGCGGAGTGCGCCGCCCACGCGCTCACCGTGCGTGAGCCCTACGGGGTGTGGGGCGGACTGACCGAGGACGAGCGCGAGGAACTCATGGGGCGGGCCCGCACCAGGCTGGTCGGCGCGGCCGGAGCGTAGCGCCGCGCTCCGCACGCCCCCGACACCCCCCACGGATCCGGCCCCCGGCACGTCCGGGTGCCGGGCGCGCCGGACGCGGCCCGCGTCAGCGGCGGGCCGCGTCCGAGAGCCGGTCCAGCATGGCGGCGACCACCGGCACCCGGGCGAGGTCCGGCAGTGTCAGGGCAGCCACCTCGCGCCGCACCTCCGGGCGGATGCCCACGGTCCGCACCCCCCGGGGCCGCACCGACTCCACCGCCAGCTCGGGCAGCACGGCCACGCCCAGCCCCGCACCCACCAGTCCCACCACGGCCGGGTAGTCGTCGGTGGCGAAGTCGATCCGCGGGGTGAAGCCCGCGCTCTCGCACACCTCCACCAGATGCCCCCGGCAGCGCGGGCAGCCCGCGATCCAGGGCTCCCCGGCCAGCTCCGCGAGCCCGACCTCCTCCCCCGCCTCCGCCGCCCGCGCCAGGCGGTGGTCCCGGGGGACCAGCCCCACCAGCCGCTCGGTCAGCAGCGGCCGCACCACCAGATCCCTCCACTCCGGATCGCTCCCCACCGGCCCGGCGGCATCCGGATAGCGGTAGGAGAGGGCGATGTCGCACTCGCCCTCGCGGAGCGCCCGCGCCGAGTGCGGCGGCTGCGCCTCGACCAGCGACACCCGGGCCCCGGGATGCTCCGCGCGCATCGCGGCGACGGCCGCGGGCACGATCGCGGAGCTGGCGCTGGGGAAGGACACCAGCCGGACCCGGCCCACCCGCAGCCCGGCGATGGCGGCCACCTCCTCCTCGGCGGCGGCCAGCCCGGCCAGGATCCCCGCCGCGTGCCGCACCAGCGCCTCGCCCGCCTCGGTGAGGCGCGTCTCACGGCCGGCGCGCACCAGCAGCACAGTGCCCGCCGTCTGCTCCAGGACCTTCATCTGCTGGCTGACGGCGGGCTGCGTGCAGCCCAGCGCGCGGGCGGCGGCCGAGAGCGAACCGGTACGGGCCACCGCGCGCAGCACACGGAGATGGCGGGCCTCGATCACTCCTCCACCATAAGCAGTCCCTGGCCCGCGGCCCGGTACCCGTTCACGTCCTCGAAGGCGCCCTTCCGCCCTGCGCGGCGTCCGGCGGCCCGCGCTTCACGGCGACGACCGGGCGGTGTACGCCTTCACCCGGGAGCACCTGAACGGCTGGGAGGAGGCGCTGGAGCACACCGGGAAGTACGCCTCCTGACGCATCCGGCACGCGGTCCCCCGGCCCCGGCCGGATAGCGTGCCCGTATGACGACTGCACTGATCACAGGGGCCACGGCCGGCATCGGCGCCGCCTTCGCCCGGCGGCTGGCACGCGACGGGCACAACGTGGTGCTGGTCGCCCGGGACACCGAGCGGCTGCGCCGGCACGCCACCGAGCTGCACGACCGGCACGGCGTCGAGGCGTCCATAATCACCGCCGACCTGGCCACCGACGAGGGCATCACGGCCGTCGGGGAACGGCTCGGCGACCGGAAGCACCCGGTGGACCTGCTGGTCAACAACGCCGGATTCGGCAACAGGGGCCGCTATCTGGAGGTGCCGATGGCGGACGAGCTGCGCATGCTCAAGGTGCACTGCGAGGCCGTGCTGCGGCTGACCTCGGCCGCCGCGGAGAGCATGCGCGAGCGGGGCCGGGGCGGCATCGTCAACGTGGCCTCGGTGGCGGCCTTCGTGCCGCGCGGCACCTACGGCGCGTCCAAGGCGTGGGTCGTGCAGTTCACCCAGGGCGCGGCCCGGGACCTGGGGGCGTCGGGGGTGCGGCTGATGGCGCTGTGCCCGGGTTTCGTGCGCACCGAGTTCCACCGGCGCGCGGGGATGTCGGCACAGAGCGTGCCGGGCTGGATGTGGCTGAACGCCGACCGGGTGGTGGACGCCGCGCTGGAGGACCTGGCCAGGGGGAAGACGCTGTCCGTCCCGGACCCGCGCTACAAGGCGCTGCTGGGCCTGGCCCGGCTCGCGCCGCGCGGTCTGGTCTCGCGCGCCTCCTCCACCACCGGGCGCTTCAGTCCGAGGTGAGGCGGGCACTGC
Organism: Streptomyces sp. ATLC9; assembly: GCF_057196705.1. Lineage (NCBI taxonomy): Bacteria > Bacillati > Actinomycetota > Actinomycetes > Kitasatosporales > Streptomycetaceae > Streptomyces > Streptomyces sp. ATLC9. The sequence goes on from NZ_JBXUOY010000069.1 coordinate 9,098, forward strand.
CGCCCTTACGGCCGCCCCGGTCCTCGCCCCGGCCCCCGTTACCGTCCCGCACGCGGAAGCGACGAGGCCCGGCCCCCTGTGGGCCGGGGAGCCGGGCCTCGTCGTACCGGCGGGCGGTGCCGCGGGAGCCCGTGCCTCAGTGGGCGTGACCGTGGCCGGCGGCCTCCGGCTCCTCCTCGGCCGGCTTCTCGACGACCAGGGTCTCGGTCGTCAGCAGCAGCGACGCGATGGAGGCGGCGTTCTCCAGGGCGGAGCGGGTGACCTTGACCGGGTCGATGACGCCGGCCTTGACCAGGTCGACGTACTCGCCGGTCGCGGCGTTGAAGCCGTGGCCCTTCTCCAGCTCGGCGACCTTGGAGGTGATGACGTAGCCCTCCAGGCCGGCGTTCTCGGCGATCCAGCGCATCGGCTCGACCAGGGACCGGCGGACGACCGCGACACCGGTGGCCTCGTCGCCCTCCTTGCCCAGGCTGTCGCCCAGCACCTTGGAGGCGTGGACCAGCGCGGAGCCGCCACCGGAGACGATGCCCTCCTCGACCGCGGCGCGGGTCGCGGAGATGGCGTCCTCCAGACGGTGCTTCTTCTCCTTGAGCTCGACCTCGGTGGCCGCGCCCACGCGGATCACGCACACGCCGCCGGCCAGCTTCGCGAGGCGCTCCTGGAGCTTCTCGCGGTCCCAGTCGGAGTCGGTGGTCTCGATCTCGGCCTTGATCTGCGCGACACGGCCCTGCACGTCGTCGGCCTTGCCGCCGCCGTCGACGATGGTGGTGTCGTCCTTGGTGACGGTCACGCGGCGGGCGGTACCCAGCACGTCCAGACCGGCCTGGTCGAGCTTGAGGCCGACCTCCTCGGCGATGACGGTGGCGCCGGTCAGCGTCGCCATGTCGCCGAGCATCGCCTTGCGGCGGTCTCCGAAGCCCGGGGCCTTGACGGCCACCGCGTTGAAGGTGCCGCGGATCTTGTTGACCACCAGCGTGGAGAGGGCCTCGCCCTCGACGTCCTCGGCGATGATCAGCAGCGGCTTGGAGCTGTTGGTCTGGATGACCTTCTCCAGCAGGGGCAGCAGGTCCTGGATGGAGGAGATCTTGCCCTGGTGGATCAGGATGTACGGGTCGTCGAGGACGGCCTCCATGCGCTCCTGGTCGGTGACCATGTAGGGCGACAGGTAGCCCTTGTCGAAGGCCATGCCCTCGGTGAAGTCCAGCTCCAGACCGAAGGTGTTGGACTCCTCGACGGTGATGACGCCGTCCTTGCCGACCTTGTCCATCGCCTCGGCGATCAGCTCGCCGACCTGCTTGTCCTGGGCGGACAGCGCGGCCACGGCGGCGATGTCGGACTTCTCGTCGATCGGGCGCGCGGTGGCCAGCAGGTCGTCGGAGACGGCCTTGACCGCGGCGTCGATGCCCTTCTTCAGGGCGGCCGGGGAGGCGCCGGCGGCGACGTTGCGCAGGCCCTCGCGGACCAGCGCCTGGGCCAGCACGGTGGCGGTGGTGGTGCCGTCACCCGCGATGTCGTTGGTCTTGGTCGCCACCTCCTTCACGAGCTGGGCGCCCAGGTTCTCGTACGGGTCCTCGACCTCGACCTCGCGGGCGATGGTGACGCCGTCGTTGGTGATGGTCGGGGCGCCGAACTTCTTGTCGATGACGACGTTGCGGCCCCTGGGGCCGATCGTCACCTTCACGGTGTCGGCGAGCTTGTTGACACCGCGCTCGAGGGCGCGACGGGCGTCCTCGTCGAACTTCAGGATCTTCGCCATGGTTGCTTGGGTCCTCTCGGAGTCCTCGTCAAAGGAACCGCGCCCCGGCCCCGGACGTCTCGGACGCGGGTACCAGGGCGCGGATCACAGGCAGTCTTCGCGGTGCTTACTTCTCGATGATCGCGAGAACGTCGCGCGCCGAGAGGACGAGGTACTCCTCGTTGTTGTACTTCACCTCGGTGCCGCCGTACTTGCTGTACAGCACGGTGTCGCCGACCTTGACGTCGAGCGGCAGGCGGTTGCCGTCCTCGAAGCGGCCCGGACCGACGGCGAGGACGGTGCCCTCCTGGGGCTTCTCCTTCGCGGTGTCCGGGATGACCAGGCCGGAAGCCGTGGTCTGCTCGGCGTCGAGCGGCTGGACCACGATGCGGTCCTCGAGCGGCTTGATGGCAACCTTGGAGCTGGTGGCGGTCGTCACGATCCGACCTCCCCCTTCGGAGATCTCGGCGGGGTTTGGATGTCTGGGGTGGCGACCTGGTAGATCCGTCGTCGCGGGTGCCGGATCTGCCCGTCGCTTGAGTTGGCACTCTCCATGGGGGAGTGCCAAAGCTGAGACTATGACGGTGTTAGCACTCAGTCAACTGGAGTGCCAGCGCACGGCGCGTTGCGCGCCGGTACGCCGGTACGCTGACCCCGTACCGCGTCACAGGCGCCCGCCCGTCAAGGAGTACCGCCGATGACCGCAGAGCCCCTGCCCGACTGGTTTCACCCGCCGCCCGGCGGCTGGACCGCCGACGACCCGGACCGGCTGCCGCCGGACGCCCCGCGCTTCGAGCTGACCGCGTTGTACCGCGCGCCGCGGTGACGGGCCGGTGAGGTGAGCACCAACCCGGCCCTCGGCGACCCCCTCTCCGCCTTCCAGCGCCTGCTGACCGACGAGGGGCAGGCCCTGCTGGCGGAGCTTCGGTCCTACGACCCCGGGCGGGAGCTGGCCGTCGCCACCCGGCTGCGCCGCGACCACCCGGCCGGGCTGGTCTCGGCGGCCATCGCCCAGGCCCGGCTGCGGCAGCGGGCGGCGGCGAAGTTCGGGGCCGACGACGCGGCGCGGATGTACTTCACCCCCGACGGCGTGGAGCAGGCCACCCGCGCGAGCGTGGCCGCGTACCGCGCCGGCCGCTTCGCCGCCCTCGGGGTGCGGCGGCTGGCCGACCTGTGCTGCGGCAACGGCGGTGACGCCATCGCGCTGGCCCGCGCCGGGATCGAGGTCCTGGCCGTCGACCGCTCCCCGCTGGCCTGCGCCGTCGCCCGCGCCAACGCCGGGGCGCTGGGCCTGTCCGACCGCATCGAGGTGCGCTGCGCGGACGTGACGGAGGTGGACGCGTCCGGCTTCGACGCCGTCTTCGCCGATCCGGCCCGCCGCGGCGGACGCGGCCGGATCTTCGACCCCGAGGCGTACTCGCCACCGCTTTCCCGGGCGGTGGAGGCCGCCCGGCGCGCCCCGCTCGCCGCGCTGAAGGTGGCCCCCGGCATCCCGCACGAGGCGGTACCGGAGGGCGCGGCGGCGGAGTGGATCTCCGACGGCGGGGACGTGAAGGAGGCCGTGCTGTGGTTCGGCGCCGCCTCGCGCGGGGCGCCCCGGGTACGCGCCACCCTGCTGCCCGGCCCCCGCGTCCTGGACTCCGCCGGCCTGCCGGATCCCCCCTGCGGCCCCGTCGGCCGCTATCTGTACGAGCCGGACGGCGCGGTGATCCGGGCGCACCTGGTCGCGGAGGTGGCCGGACTGGTCGGCGGACGCCTGGTCGACCCGACCATCGCCTACGTCACCTCCGACGAACACCGCCCGACGCCGTACGCGACCGCGTACGAGATCACCGACACCCTCCCCTTCAACGTCAAGCGGCTGAAGGCGCTGCTGCGCGAGCGCGGCGTCGGGACGCTGACGGTCAAGAAGCGCGGCTCGGCGGTCGAACCGGAGGAGTTGCGCCGGAAGGTGAAGCCGTCCGGCCCGCATTCGGCCACGGTCCTCCTCACCCGCGCCGCGGGCGCCCCGACGATGCTCCTGGGCCACCCGCTCCGCTGACGGGGACACCCGTACGGGTGACGGTCACGCGTTCCGGTCCGGGTGGCGCACGGGCCGGCGAACAATCGCTCGCGGGGCACCCGGTGCGGCGTAGCCTGACATCAGCGACACGGGGGGACAGCCATGGCCGCCGATCCCATCACCGAACCGGTGAACGGGCCGCAGGACCCCATCGATCTGCTGATCGCGTTCGAAAAGGCCGCAGACGCGCCGATTCGGGCCGAGTACGCCGGGGGGACGGTGATCGTGGCACCGCAGCCCGACGACCACCACAACGACGCCGCGACCGAGTTCTGCCTCCAGCTGCGCTCGGCCGGTTTCCGGCTGGCCGGCATCGGACCGGAGTACCGCGGCTACGCCGCCGCCGGGGTACCGGTCTACGTGCTGGTCCACCGGCAGGAGAACAAGGCGTACGCCTTCTCCGACCCGGTGCGGGAGGAGGACCCGGCCGAGGCCCGCTACGCGACACGGGTCGAGGCGGATCCCGGCCGCCCCCTCCCCCTGCCCGGCCCTACCCGGCGCTGGACACCGCCCCGCTGCTGGAGGGCTGAGGCCGCGCGGCCGGTCAGGACACGTCGGCGTCCGCGCTCTCGAAGCGCCAGCGGTGGACCGGGCGGTGGAGCAACTCCCGCGGCGGTGAGGGGAGTTCGGGGAGGTCGGCGTCGTAGGGCGCGTCCCACCAGGTGATGACCAGGACGCGGTCGGCCGGGGCGGTGAAGGTCTCGCGGCGCGGGGGCGCGGGGGCGAGCGCCTGGGCGCGGGTCCACTCCAGCAGTTCGGCGCCGCGGCCGTCCGCCGCGCGGGCCTCCCACATCAGGGCGACGGTCATGAGTAGAGGTTCTCCGCGCTCGTCTCGTGTACGTGGTCGTGGGCGTGCCCGTGCGAGGCGCCCGGGACGTGCGGTTCGGTGACCGGCAGGGAGGAGTCGGCCGACAGGTCCCAGTCGGAGGGGGCCCGGTCGCGGGCGACCATCTCGGCGCCCAGGGCCGCGACCATCGCGCCGTTGTCGGTGCACAGCTTCGGGCGCGGCACCCGCAGAGTGATGCCGGCCGCCTCGCAGCGCGCCCGGGCCATCGCGCGCAGCCGCGAGTTGGCCGCGACGCCGCCGCCGATCATCAGGTGTTCCACCCCCTCCTCCCGGCAGGCGCGCACCGCCTTGCGGGTCAGCACGTCGGTGACCGCCTCCTGGAAGGAGGCGGCGACGTCGGCGACCGGCACCTCCTCGCCCGCGCTCCGCTTCGCCTCGATCCATCGGGCGACGGCGGTCTTCAGACCGGAGAAGGAGAAGTCGTAGGGCGCGTCGCGCGGTCCGGTCAGCCCGCGCGGGAAGGCGATGGCGTCCGGGTCGCCCTCGCGGGCGTAGCGGTCGATGACGGGCCCGCCGGGGAAGCCGAGGTTCAGCACCCGGGCGACCTTGTCGAACGCCTCGCCCGCCGCGTCGTCGATGGTGGCGCCCAGCGGGCGCACGTCGGAGGTGATGTCGGAGGACAGCAGCAGCGAGGAGTGGCCGCCGGAGACCAGCAGCGCCATGGTCGGCTCGGGCAGCGCGCCGTGTTCGAGCTGGTCGACGCAGATGTGCGAGGCGAGGTGGTTGACGCCGTACAGCGGTTTGCCCAGCGCGTACGCGTACGCCTTGGCCGCCGAGACGCCCACCAGCAGCGCGCCGGCCAGGCCGGGGCCGGCGGTGACGGCGACGCCGTCGAGGTCGCTCGCGGCGACGCCGGCGTCCTTCAGGGCGCGCCGGATGGTGGGGATCATCGCCTCCAGATGGGCGCGGCTGGCGACCTCGGGCACCACGCCGCCGTACCGGGCGTGCTCGTCCACGCTGGAGGCCACCGCGTCGGCGAGCAGCGTGTGCCCGCGCACGATGCCCACGCCGGTCTCGTCGCAGGAGGTCTCGATGCCGAGGACCAGGGGTTCGTCAGCCATGGGTCGTCGTTCCTTGGTGTTCCGTCGCGGTGTCGGGGGCGGGGTCCGGGGCGGGGTCCGGGGCGGGGTCCCGCTCGGGGCCCGGCACGGGGCCGGCCGGGCGGCGCATCACGAGGGCGTCCACGTTCCCGGGCTGGTAGTAGCCGCGGCGCAGGCCGACGGTCTCGAAGCCGAAGCGCTCGTACAGGCGCCGGGCACGGTCGTTGTCCACCCGGACCTCCAGCAGGACCTCGTGGCACCCGAAGTCGGTGGCGGCGGCGAGCAGCGCGGTGAGCAGCCGGGCGCCGAGCCCGGTGCCCCAGTGGTCGCGGGCGGCGGCGATCGTCTGGACGTCCCCGGTGCCGCCCGCGGCGGCGAGTCCGCCGTAGCCGACGACGCGGCCCGCGCCGTCCTCGGCCAGGAGGTAGCGGCGGATGGCGTGCGGGCCGCGTGCGCGGGCGAGTTCGGACCAGAACAGGGCGGGCGACCAGGCGTCGTGGGGGAACAGCTCCCGTTCCAGTTCCAGCACCGGTTCGATGTCCCACCAGCGCATCTCGCGCAGGGCGGGCCGCTCGGCGGGCGCGGTCACCGGGGCGTGACCACCTTGTAGTTGGCCGGCACCCGCGCGTCCGGGCGCCGCAGGTACAGCGGCAGCGGCGGCAGGAAGCCCCCGGCCTCCCCGCCGCTACCGCTCCCGCCGTCACCGGAGCCGGCCGCGAGCCGCTCGGCCGCCAGCGCCGCCAGCGCGGCCGCCGAGACGTGCTCGGGCAGGTCGTCGCGTACGCCGGTGAAGATGTCCGCGTACAGCCGGGCCCCCATGCCCACCGCGGGGACGCCGGCGACCAGCTCGGCGATGTCGGCCGGGCGGTCCACGGCCGGGTCCCCGAGGCGGGTGCGGGCGTCGGAGTAGCGCGCCCAGTACACCTCCTTGCGGCGGGCGTCGGTGGCGACGACGAAGGGGCCCTCCAGTCCGGCCTCCCCGGCGGCGTGGGCGATGCCGTCCAGCGTGCACAGGCCGTGGACGGGGATGCCGCGGGCGGCTCCGACGGTCGTCGCCGTCATCAGGCCGACCCGCAGGCCGGTGTACGGGCCGGGACCGACGCCGACGACGATGCCGGTCACATCGCCGAGCGCGGCGCCGGCCTCGGCCAGGACGCGGTCGACGGCCGGGAGCAGCAGTTCGCCGTGGCGGCGGGCGTCCACCTCGTCGGCGGCTGCGAGGGTCCTCGTCCCGTCGTGCAGGGCGACGGTGACGGCGGGGGTTGCGGTATCCAGAGCGAGCAGGAGCACGCTCTCAGCCTACGGCGCGCCGCGGGCCGCCGGTGCCCGCCCGCGGTACGGCGGCCGCTACCGACTGCTACCGTCGGACCTACGATCACACCGGTCCGCCGGAGCTCCGGCACGGGGCCGGGACCGGCGGGGAAGCGGCGATTACCGGAGGCGGGCGAGACGGTGGCACGGAGCAGCGCGGGTACGTTCGTGGCCGGGCTGACCGCGGCGGCGCTCGCCGTCGTCGGCTTCCTGGCCTACCAGGCGTCCGCCGCGCAGGACCGGCACGGGCCCCCCGGCGAACGCGGGGCCGCCGCGTCGGCCTCCCCCTCCCCGGGCGCCGCGCGGAAGGACGCCGGGGCCGGCGAGGACCGCGGGAAGCCGAAGGAGCGCGAGGAGCCCGCACCGCCGGCCGGCTCCGGCGCCGGTGAGCGCGTCGTGTACTCCCTGCGCGGCGACCGGGTCTGGCTGGTGGGCGCGAACGAGCGGGTCACCCGGACCTACCGCGTCGTCCCCGGTGCGGTGGACCCGCTGCCGGGCGAGTACACGGTGAGCGAGAGCGGCCGCACCGAGCGCGTCACCGGGTCCGACGGGGTACCCGTCGCCCATGTGGTGCTGTTCACCCAGGTGGAGGGGGTCGTGGTGGGCTTCAGTGCCGCCGTGGACGGCTCGCTGCCCGAGGGGCCGCCGAAGGAGGGCACGGGCGGCATCCGCTCCGAGGCCGCGGACGGCGAGGCGATGTGGCGGTTCGCCACGGCCGGTACGGAGGTCGTCGTCGTTCCCTGATCCCCCGCGGCCCCGCACGCGCCGGGAGGCCCCGCTCCGCCGGATCCGCATCCACGTTTGCCCTCCTCCGATTCGAACAGATGGGGAACAGGCGGACGGGCGCTGGAGAAGGGGCGGTGGCATGACACCGGGGACGGACATGACGGCGGACAGGAACAGCGGCGGGCGGCGGTCCGGGGACGCCGGGGACCGGGCGGCGCGGGCCGCCCGGCGGGCGGACGAGTCGGCCCGGGAGGCCCGGGAGGAGCGCCGGGAGACCGAGAAGGAGCGGGCCGACCGGCGGTGGACGGAGCTGCTGCAGGAGGTCAGGGTCGCCCAGATGGGCATCCAGATCCTGCTCGGCTTCCTGCTGAGTGTCGCCTTCACCGAGCGGTTCACCGAACTGGGGCCCGTGGACCGCAACATCTACGTCGTCACCGTCGTCCTCGGCTCGGCCGCGACCGGCACGCTGATCGCCCCGGTGGCCCTGCACCGCTTCGTCACCGGCCACCGGATGAAGCCGCAGACGGTGGAGTGGGCCGCCCGCCTCACCGTCACCGGGCTGGTCCTGCTGCTGTGCACGGTCACCTGCGCACTGCTGCTGATCCTGCGCGTGGTGCTGGACAACGGCATGGCCTGGTGGATCGTCGGCGCGCTGTTCATGTGGTTCGTGGGCGCCTGGTTCCTGCTGCCGGCCTGGGCGCGCCGTGTCGGGCCGAGGCAGGAGGAGCGGGAGGGGTGGAAGCAACGCTCCTAGCGCCGGCGGGAGCGGCGCCCTCCGGCACCCTCCGGTTCCGTACGGGCCCTCAGGCCGCCTCGGCCCGGGGGCCCTCGCCGTCCTCCGGGGGCTCCCCGGGAGTGGCGCGGCTCTCGATGGCCGGCGGTGTGGAGACCGCGTCGGCCGCGGCGCACGAGGCCAGCAGATCGCGCATCGGTACCGCTCCGGCGCCCGCCGGTCGCCCGGACGTACCGGCGCGCGCGTTCCGCTCGGCCGTCCCGGGCTCTCGCTTCCCTGCCTCCATGGGTCCTCCCGTGGCTCATGGGGCGGGAGTGGTAAGGCGTACCTAACCACTCCTTCCGGCCTCCATGTGAACACGCCGGGGGCACCGCGCGCAACATCTTGCCGACACGGTGTCGGAACCCGGGACGCGGCGTGCACCGGGCGAGGTGCGGTGCCTGCGGGCCCCGGCCCGCTACGCGCCCTCCCCCGGCCCGGCGAGGGCGGACAGGTCCTGCCCCGACCAGCGCCCGCCGACGCCGGTCACCGTCACCGTCCGCGCGTCCTCACCGGGGGCCGCGTCCGCGTCCGCCGCTCCCACGGACCGCTCGATGACCACGTGCAGCCGGTCCTCCGACAGTTCCTCGACCTTCCCCTCGCCCCACTCCACGACCACCACCGACTCCGGCAGCGAGACGTCGAGGTCCAGGTCCTCCATCTCCTCCAGACCGCCGCCGAGCCGGTAGGCGTCCACGTGCACCAGTGCGGGCCCGTCACCGAGCGGAGGGTGGACCCGGGCGATGACGAAGGTGGGCGAGGTGACCGCGCCGCGCACGTCCAGCCCCTCCCCCAGTCCGCGGGTGAGGGTGGTCTTGCCCGCGCCCAGCTCGCCGGTGAGCAGGACGAGGTCGCCGGGCAGCAGCAGCCGGGCCAGCCGCCGGCCCAGCTCCCGCATCCGGTCAGGGGTCGCTACGCGGATCCTCGCGGTCCGTCCGGAGCTCCGGCCCTCCTGTGGGTCCCGGGGTTCCGGGGGGTTGTGCCGGCTCTCCGGAACGGCCCCGGGGGCGGTCCCCGGAGCCCGGTGGTGCGGTGTGTCCATGGGTGTGGATGGTACGCGTCAGCAGCTCGGCCAGGTGGTCGTTGACCGTCTCGGGGTGCTCCAGCATCACCAGGTGGCCCGCGCCCTCCACGACCACCAGGTCCGCGTGCGGCAGCACCCCGGCCATCGCCTCGCTGTGCTCGCGCGGGGTGAGCAGGTCGCGGTCGCCGGTGAGGATCAGCGCCGGCCGCCCCTCCTCGAAGGCGGTCAGCGCGTCGGTCTTCTCGTGCTCGGCGAAGGCGGGGTAGAAGTCGGCGACCACGTCGACCGGCACCGACTCGATCAGCCGCTCCGCGAAGCGCGCCACCCCCGGGTCCACGTCGCGGGTGCCGAACGAGTACCGCTTGACCAGCCCCGTGAAGAGGTCGGCGGTCGCCCGCCGCCCCCGCTCCACCAGATCGGCCCGCGCGGCCAGCGTCCTGAGCACCCCCGGCGCCATCCGCCGCAGCGCCCGGGCCCCGGCGGCGGGCAGCCCGAAGGTCACCTCCGTGAGGTTGCCGGCCGAGGTGCCCAGCAGGGCCACCGCGGCGACGCGCTCGGCGATGTACCCGGGATGGCGGTGGGCGAGGGCCATCACCGTCATCCCGCCCATCGAGTGGCCGGCGAGGACGACCGGCCCGGTGGGGACGGCGGCGTCGAGCACCGCCTTCAGGTCGCGTCCGAGCCGGTCCATGGTGACCGTCTCGCCGGGCCGCCCGCGGCCGGAGCGGCCGTGGCCGCGCTGGTCCCAGTAGACGGCGCGCAGGGCGGGGGTGGGGGGCGCGGTGGGCGCGGCGCCGCGCAGGGCGGCCCGCTGGAAGTGCCAGACGTCCTGGGCGAGGCAGTAGCCGTGGCTGAGGACGACCGTGGGCGCGCCCTCGGGTATCGCGCCCTCCGGCTCGTCGGTCTCGTAGTACAGCTCGGTGCCGTCGTCGGCCACGGCCCGGCCGGGGGTGCCGCGCAGCGAGCCGTACGGTCCGGCCGCGTCCAGGGCCAGGCGCGCCCTGTGGCGCACCGCCCGGTGCACGGTCAGCCGCTCGACGGCCACCCCCGCGGCCACCCCGGCCGCCGCCAGTCCCAGTACCGCGCCGGCCACCCCCGCGCGGCGCGCCCATCCGCCGCCTGCGTCCCTCATGCCCGCGTCACGCCTCCGCGTCCAGGTGGACGCGCGGCACCCGGACGCCGATCCGGGTGACGATCTCGTACCCGATGGTGCCCACCGCGCGGGCCCAGTCCTCGGCCGTCGGCTCGCCCGCGTCGCCCGGCCCGAACAGGACCGCCTCGTCGCCCTCCGCGGCCGCGTCGCCACCCAGGTCCACCACGAACTGGTCCATGGCCACCCGCCCGGCGACCGTCCGCCACTTGCCCGCCACCAGCACCGGCCCGCCTCCCGAGGCGTGCCGGGGGACGCCGTCGGCGTAGCCGGCCGGGACCAGGGCCAGGGTCGTCTCGCCGGGGGTGGTGTAGTGGTGGCCGTAGCTCACCCCGTGCCCGGCGGGCACCCGCTTGACCAGGGCGAGGCGGGCGCGCAGGGTCATCACCGGCCGCAGTCCGAAGTCCGCCGGCACGCCGATCTCCGGGGAGGGCGAGAGGCCGTAGACCGACACGCCGGTGCGCACCAGGTCGAAGTGCGCCTCGGGGAGGGTGAGGGTGGCGGGCGAGTTGGCGATGTGCCGCACCTCCGGGTCGAGCCCGGCACGGGCCGCGGTCGCCAGTGCCTCGCGGAAGGCGGCGAGCTGGGCGGCGATGGAGGGGTGGCCGGGCTCGTCGGCGCAGGCGAAGTGCGACCACACCCCGGTGACCTTCACCGTGCCCTCGGCCTCGGCGGCGCGGGCGGCGGCGGTCAGCGCCTCCCAGCCGGCGGGCTGGCAGCCGCCCCGGCCCAGCCCGGTGTCGGCCTTCAGGTGGACGCGGGCGGTACGGCCGCGGGCGCGGGCGGCGGCCGTGATCTCCCCCAGCGCCCACGGGTCGCTCGCCGACACGTCGACGTCCGCCTCGATCGCCTCGTGCCAGGGTCCGCCGGGCGTCCACAGCCAGCACAGCAGCCGGCCCCGGTCCCCGGCGGCGCGCAGCGCCAGCGCCTCCTCGGGGGTGGCCGTCCCCAGCCAGTCGGCGCCCGCCCGCCGCGCGGCTCGGGCGCAGGGGACCATGCCGTGGCCGTACGCGTCGGCCTTGACCACGGCCATCAGCCCGGCCCCGGTCCCGGCCGCGCGCTCGCGCAGGGCGCGGACGTTGGCGCGCAGCGCGGCCAGGTCGATCTCGGCGCGGACCCGGTGCGCGTCCGGGCGGGGCCGCGCTGCCGTGCCGGTGGCGGAGGGCTCACTTACGACGTCCATCGCCCACCAGTGTCTCAGGTCCCCCTCCGGCCGCCTCCCGGCCCGCCCGGTGGGCGGGGCGCGCCCCGGACCGGGTGCCGGGCGCACGCCCCCGGCACTCGCGGGGGCACGGCCGGTGGGACGCCTGCGCCGGACGCTCGGGGAC